>NZ_JBHYWP010000123.1:0-4116 GCF_042751845.1 Streptomyces sp. NPDC059398
GCCCCGGAACCGGTCATCGGTTCCGGGGCCGCCCCTTTCGCGTGCCGCGGCACGCCGCCTGGCAGCGCGCGGTCCCGACCGGGCGGGCTCTGGCTGCTCGGGACCCTGACTGCTCGCGGCTCTACCGGCCGTGCCCCGGTTGCTCGGGACCCTGGCTGGTCGCCTGCTGGCTGCTTTCGCGTGCCTGGCTGCTCCGGCGCCCGGCTCGCCCCGCCCCAGCCGCTCCAGCGGCGCGGTTGCTCCCTTGCGGCGCGGCTGCTCGCGCACGGCCTGGCGGATGCTCCGGCGTCCGGCTGGGTTCTGTGTCCTGCTGCTCCCGTGTTCGGCTGCTCCCGTGGTCGGGTGGTTCCGTGGCCCGGATGCTTCCGCGCCCGGTGGCTCGCGGACCCGGCCGCTCCCGTGCCCGGCTCGCCCCACGCCTCCCGCCCCGCCGGTACACGGTGGCGCGGCTGCTTCCGCGCGGCCCGGCTGTTCCCTGCTCTCTGGTCCCCAGGCCGCTTTCCCGACCGTCCGCAGGCCGCCCGGAGCCCTCGTCCGGACCTTCTCCGGGCCTCCGTACCGCGGGAAGTGACCGCCCGGAGAGGTCGCCGATGGTCCCGAAACGGACAGGCGTTGGTCCCCCGTCAGTGACAAGCGCCACAGGGCCGTTCAGCCTACTAACCGGAATAAGAGAAGCGCCCGGGACGGCGTCCGGGCCCTATGGGCCGGGGCGGCCGGGACTTTCGGCCCTGCGGACACACTCCGGGCGCATGGCCGCTCCTTGCCGGGTCGAACTGCGGTTAAACGTCTCCGTGCCGAGAGATCTTCGTCCGCTCACCGCGGCCGGACCCGCCGATCCGCCGGGACCCGTCCCGGACTTTCCCTACGACACCCCGTCGTAGATGGGCGTTTTGGGTGCTTCGACGTATCAGTTACCAATGAGTGGTCCGCCCGACCTGAACGGTTGGGTCCACTTACGTACGGAGATCTCACGTATGCAGAAGCACACCACGTCCCACGTGTCCCGCCGGTCCCCGCTTCGCACCCGCGCTGCGGTCGTAGCCGCCGGGCTCGGAGTGTCGGTCGCGCTGGGAGCCGGGGTCGCGGTCGCTGCCGACGCACACCCGGCCACCGCCGCCGCAGGGACCTCGAACGTCGCGACCGCGCTCGCCCACCAGGCCAGCGCCCAGTCCAAGGCCGCGCAGCACACCGCCAAGACGGCCAAGGCCACCAAGGCCGAAAAGGCCGCCGCGGCGAAGAAGGCCGCTGAGGCCTGGGTCTCGCCCGTCGCGCACCCCGTGCTCGGTGAGCCCTTCGGCGAGGCCGGCCACATGTGGTCCCACAAGCACTCGGGCCAGGACTTCGTCGTCCCGACCGGCACATCGGTCAAGGCCGCGCATGGCGGCACCGTCGTGAAGGCCGGCCCCAACGGCGGCGGCGACGGCCCGGCCTACGGCAACGCGATCGAGATCAAGCACAGCGACAACACGTACTCGCAGTACGCGCACCTGTCGGAGATCGACGTCCACATAGGCCAGACCGTGAAGACCGGCCAGGTCATCGCCAAGTCCGGTGCGACCGGCAACGTGACCGGCCCGCACCTGCACTTCGAGGTCCGCACGGGTCCGGACTACGGCTCGGGCTTCAACCCGATCCCGTTCCTGAAGGCCCACGGCGTCAAGTTCTGACGGCCGGCCCGGCGGGGAGCCGGTGGGGCGGAGCTAACGCCCCCGATCGGCATCCAGATGGGCCTGGGTCATGAGTTCGACGGCGACTTCGAGGACAGCCTTGCGCTTCTCCTCGGGGTCGCCGTCGACGTCTTTCAGCGCGAACGATCCCGCGTGCATGGTGAAGAGCGCGCTGTAGCAGCGGACCTGGTCGGCCAGTGAGGCGTCCGGTGCCCGGACCAGATCGATCAGGAGCAGCATCCGGTCCTTGAAGTTCTCGCCGACGCTCAGCTCCCGTACCGTCCCCTGGTTCTCCTGCATGAAGCGGAACAGCGGGGTCACGCCGCGGAGCGCCTCGCTGTAACGGCGCAGGACTTCCTTCTTCGTCTCCAGGCTGCGGGGCTGCGTCTGCCCCCAGGCGATGACTTCGTCGATGGGTGCCGAGAGGTCATGGAAGAGGCTGATGAGGATGTCTTCCTTGGTCTTGAAGTGGTAGTAGAGCGCAGCCTTGGTGACATCGAGTCTCTCCGCGATCTCCCGGAGCGAGGTCTTCTCGTACCCGTGCTCGGCGAAGAGCTCCAGCGCGACATCCTGGATCCGCTGGCGGGTGTTGCCTCTGCTGCCCATGGTGCTCTCCCGCAATACTTACTTGACGCCCGGCTAGTGCCAGGCTACCTTCTCTCAGTGTAATCAAACTAGCCGGGCGGCAAGTAAGTATCGGATCGGACCCGGCAGGTTCAGGGGAGTGGTGGGGTACGTGTCGGAAACCGCAGAACTGACGAGAGCGGAAGCGGGAGGCAAGGCCGAACCGCAGCCGCGCAGTGTCCGGGTGGTGCTGTTCGCGCTGATGATCGCGATGCTGCTCGCGATGCTCGACAACATGATCGTGAACACCGCGATGCCGACCATCGTCGGCGAACTGGGCGGACTGGCACATCTGTCCTGGGTGGTGACCGCGTACACGCTGGCCACGGCCGCGTCCACGCCCATCTGGGGCAAGATCGGCGACATGTACGGCCGCAAGGGCGCCTTCCTCTCCTCCATCGTGATCTTCCTGATCGGCTCCGCCGCGAGCGGTATGGCCCAGGACATGAGCCAGCTCATCGGCTTCCGGGCGATCCAGGGCCTCGGCGCCGGCGGTCTGATGGTCGGCGTCATGGCGATCATCGGCGATCTGATCCCGCCCCGTGAGCGCGGCAAGTACCAGGGCATGATGGCCGGCGTCATGGCCGTCGCGATGATCGGCGGCCCGCTCGTCGGCGGCGCCATCACGGACCACCTCGGCTGGCGCTGGACCTTCTACATCAACCTCCCGCTGGGTGCCGTCGCGCTCGCCATGGTCACCGCCGTGCTGCACCTGCCGAGGAAGCGCGCCCGCGGCCGGATCGACTATCTCGGCACGGCGCTGCTCACCATCGGCATCGTCTCGATCGTGCTGGTCACCACCTGGGGCGGTTCGCAGTACGCCTGGGGCTCGGCCATCATCATGGAACTGATCTTCATCGGCGTCGCCGCGCTGATCGGCTTCGTCTTCTGGGAGACCAAGGCCGCCGAGCCGATCGTGCCGCTGCACATCTTCCGCAGCCGGAACTTCTCGCTGATGTCGATCATCGGCTTCCTGACCGGTTTCGTGATGTTCGGCGCGATGCTCTTCCTGCCGCTGTTCCAGCAGTCGGTGCAGGGCGCGTCCGCGACCAACTCCGGGCTGCTGCTGATGCCCATGCTGCTGGCGATGATGGCCGTCTCGCTCGTCGCGGGCCGGATCACCACCAACACCGGCAAGTACAAGGTGTTCCCGGTCGCGGGCGGCGCCCTGATGGTCGTCGGGCTGTATCTGCTGTCCACGATGGACGTCCACACCACCCGTCTGACGACCGGCATCTACATGGCCGTGGTCGGCGCCGGTATGGGCTTCCTGATGCAGATCACCATGCTGGTCGCGCAGAACAGCGTGGAGATGAAGGACATGGGCGTCGCCTCGTCCTCTACCACCCTCTTCCGTACGCTCGGCTCCTCCTTCGGCGTCTCGATCATGGGCGCGCTCTTCACCAACAAGGTGCAGGACGAGATGGCCGCGCGGATGGGCAAGGGCGTCTCGCTCCCCTCGGCGCAGCTGGACGCGGCGAGCCTGGCGAAGCTGCCGGAGCAGGCCCGGGACGCGTACCAGTACGCGGTCGCCGCAGGCACCCACGGCGGGTTCCTGCTGGGCGCCGTCGCCGGAGTCGCGGTGATCGCGGCCGCCGTCTTCGTCAAGGAGGTGGCGCTGCGCGGCGGCCCCGAGGCCCCGGCCCCGGTGCAGGAGCTGTAGGCCGGGGGAGCGCGGTTCCTGCCCGCCCCGGTACGAAGAGAAGTGGGGGGCGCGGGGGGGGGGCGGCGGGGCCGGCCCCCCCGGGGTTGGGGTGGGGGGCGGGCGGGGGAAGCGGCGCCCCCGCGGACCCGTCGGGCCGGGCGCCGGGGCGGGGCAGGGGAG
>NZ_JBHYWP010000123.1:4126-21814 GCF_042751845.1 Streptomyces sp. NPDC059398
GGAGCCATTGTCCTCCCCGGCGGTGCCCTGTTTTTTGATCTTTTTTTGTTTTTTTTTGTTTTTTTTGTGTCGCACCCCACCCCGCCAGATACCATTTACTATTACCCTGCGCCCCTCGCCCCCCCCCACCCACTCGGCTGTGTACGTCTTCGGCCGTGAAGGTGACCGGCCGAGCCCGTGTCACGACGGCCGGGTCAGGGCGCGGAAGCTTCCGGTGACGGTCGGCGCGTGTTCCGGGAGCCAGAGCACCGCGATGGCGCCGCCCGTCTCCTTCGCGCCCTCCGGTGCCGCGTTGCGGAAGGTCAGCCGGGCGCCGAGCACCCTGGCCTGCCCGGCCGCGATCGTCAGCCCCAGACCGTGCCCGACCCCCGCCCGGTCGCTGCTGCCCGTACGGAACCGGCTGGGCCCCTCCCGCAGCAGTGTGTCGGGGAAGCCGGGCCCGTGGTCGCGCACCCGCACCACCCGTCCCTCGACCGTGACCTCCACCGGGGCTCCGCCGTGCTTGGCCGCGTTCCCCAGCAGATTGCCGAGGATCCGCTCCAGGCGCCGCGGATCGGTGTTGACCCAGGACTCGTGCACGACCCGGACCACCGCCTCCGGCGCCATGATCGTCACCCGGCGGCTCACGAACTCGCCCAGCGCGATCTCCTGCAGCTCGGCCCGCTCGGACGCGCTGTCCAGCCTCGCCACCTCCAGTACGTCCTCGACCAGGGTGCGCAGCGCCTGGGCCCGGTTGCGTACCAGCTCCGTGGGACGGCCGGGCGGCAGCAGCTCCGCGGCCGTCAGCAGCCCGGTCACCGGCGTCCGCAGCTCGTGCGCGATATCGGCGGTGACCCGGCGCTCGGCCTCCACCCGCTCCTGGAGGGTGTCGGTCATCGCGTCGACGGCGCGCGCCAGCTCGTCGGTCTCGTCCCGTACGAAACCGCCGATGGCGGCCCGCACCCGGACGTCCGAGCCGCCCTGCGCGACCTTGGTCGCCGCCGCTGCCGCCTTGCGCAGCCGCCGCGACAGCTGGCCGCCGATCAGCACACCCAGCGCGCTGCCCCCGAGCACCACCGAGACCGAGCCGATGATCAGGGCCCGGTCGAGGTCCTGGAGTACGGAGGCGCTGCTGCCGTAACGGCTGTGCAGTGAGAGGACATCACCGTCCGAGAGCGGGGCCGCCGCCCAGACGTCGGGGATGCCGTTGGGGTGCTCGACGACCAGCGTGGAGATCCGGTTCTCGGCGGCCCGGCGGCGCAGCTCCCTGGGCAGGCCGGGGTCGTTGACCTTGGAGCCCATCTGCGGTTGCTGCTGCTGTTGCTTCTTCGACTCGAAGAGCCGCAGGGCGAACTGGAGCCGCACGACCTGGGTATCCCGTGCGTTGTCGAGCATGGAGACCCGGGCCGCGTTGTGGACGACGAGGCTGAGCGCGACAGCGATGAGCGCGCCGACACCCGCGATGGCGATGCTGATCTTCCACCGGACGCCGGTGCGCAGGGCGGGGTGCTTCATGTCGGCGTTCCTGTTCGGCGCGGGCCGGCCACCGGGCTTCCCGGGCCGGGGGTCCGGGGGTCGTCCCCCGGGGGATGCAGCCACCGGACGCCGGTGCGCAGGGCGGGGTGCTTCATGCCTTCAGCTTGTACCCGAAGCCGCGGACCGTTTCGATCCGGTCCTGCCCGATCTTCGTCCGCAGCCGCTGCACATGGACGTCCACCACTCTGGTGTCACCGCCCCAGCCGTAGTCCCAGACCCGCTCCAGGAGCTTGTCGCGGGAGAGCACCGTGCCGGGCGCCGAGGAGAATTCGAGCAGCAGCCGCATCTCGGTCGGGGTCAGTGCCACATGGGCGCCGCCCTTGCGCACCTCCATGCCCTCCGTGTCGACCTCGATGTCGCCGAAGGCCAGCACCCCGCGCTCGTCCGGCTCCGCGCCACTGTCCGTACCGGCGCCGCTCGCATGCCCGAACCGGCGGAGTACCGCGCGGATACGGGCCACGAGCACCGCACCGTCGAACGGCTTCGTCACATAGTCGTCGGCCCCGGCCTCCAGCCCGAGCACCACGTCGATCGAGTCGGCGCGCGCCGACAGCATGATCACGGGGACGGTCGACTGGTCACGGATCCGGCGACACAGGGAGACCCCGTCCAGCCCCGGCACCATGACATCGAGCAGGGCGATGTCCGGCTGGTTCGTCCGGAACGCATCGAGCCCGGAGAGCCCGTCGGGCATCGCGGTGACGCGGAAGCCGTCCCGCTCAAGGGCGAGCTGGGTCGCCTCGCGGATCACATCGTCGTCCTCGACGAAGAGGACATGGGTCTCGGCCATACCGCTGCTCTCTCAGTTGCCTGTGGGGCTGGTGGAGGACGGGTCAGGATCTCCGTCGGCGTCCCCGTCGCCCACCGCCCGGCTGAAGTCGGTGTGCACGGCGTCCGTCTGCGCGAACTTGTTGTTCGTCCAGTGGTACGTGATGACGTCCTCGCTCGACGCGTACGACATCGAGTCGCCCTTCGCGTACTGCTGCTTCGTCACGACGAGATCGCCCCGGTCGATCTCGGAGTAGACGGGCGCGGCCTCCGAGGCGAAGACGTTCTTGTACGCCCCGCCCTGCGCGCGGTAGACGTAGGTGGCGACCCCCACCGCGCTGCGGCAGGTCATCACGTTCACCACCACATCGGCGACGTCACCGCCGGTCAGCCGCGCGTACGAGACATCGACCGGGTAGTCGCTGCCCGAGCACGGCTTCAGGTCGCGCTTGACCGCCGAGCTGACCGTGGAGTCCTGCTTCAGCAGCTCCACCGCGTTCACCCGCTCGCCCGGCCGGGTGGCCGCCGCCGAACCCGGCGCCTTCGAGGGCGCGACCGCGGGCACCGAATGGGCCGCCCCCTCGTCGCGGGTCCCCGTACCGCCCGAGTCGCAGCCGGCCACGAACAGCCCGACCACGGCGAGCCCGGCCACCGCCGTGACGCCCGCCGCGAAGGTGCCCCTTCTTCTGGTTCTTCTGGTTCTTCCGGCACCCTTGCCCCGGCCGTCGTCCCCGGGGCCTTCCGGACCGTCCTCCGGGTCCTCTGTCAGGCCGCGCACCGCTCCCGCCCCATCTCTTGTTCCCCACGGATCAGCGCACGCGCGTCGATGTCCCGGCTCTCCAGCTCCTGCCGGAGCCGTGCGAGGGCCCGGTGCAGTGTGCTCTTCACCGTACCGGCAGACATACCGAGTGCGGCAGCCGTCTCCTCGGTGCTCATCTGCTCCCAGTGTCGCAGGACGACCACACTGCGCTGCTTGGGAGCGAGCACCTTCAGGATGTCCATCAGAAGGGCCCGGTCGGCGTGCTGCTCCGTGCCGTCCTCGACGCTCGCGTCGGGCAGCTGCTCGGTGGGGACCTCCTCCAGCCTGCGGGCACGCCACCACTCCGTACGAGTGTTGATCATGACGCGGCGGAGATAGGCGTCGGCCAGCGACTTGTCGGCGATGCCCTCCCAGCGGCGGTAGGTGCGCGCCAGTGCGGTCTGCAGCAGGTCCTGGGCGTCGACGGGGTCGGGCACCAGCCGGCGGGCGCTCCGCAGCAGGGCGTCCTGCCTGGTGCGTACGTACTCCTCGAATTCGAGCACCTCGCCGTGAGCCATAGCCAACCGCCTCCGTCGTTCCCCGTGTTCACGCTGTTCTGTGGTCTGTCCATGAAGCTACGGAGGCGTTGTCACGGAGCTGTGCGTACCAGCCGTCGGCAGACGCACGGCTGCCCATCGGTTGTGTAACGGAGATCAGGTTTAACCCGGGGGCAACTGGATAGAACCGTTCGGTTCAGATGAACGGCGGGCCGGTTCAGGCGGAGAAACCGGCCGGTTCGGGACTGGTTCAGGACCGGTTCGGACCGGTTAGGGCCGGTTCAGGTGAGCGGAAGCCGGTAGAGGCCGTCCGCCAGCGGCTCCACCAGTCCGTCGGCGACCAGCCCGTCGAGCGCGCGGGCCCGCTGGACGGGCTCGTGCCACACCCTGTCGAGCTGCGACTGCGGTACGGGTTCCGAGGCATCCCGCAACACCGCGAGGAGCTTGCCGCGCACCTGGCGGTCCGTACCGGCGTAGGTCTGTCCGCGCCGCGGCGCCCCGGTGTGCGCCGGTTTGCCGGCCAGCCGCCAGACACACTCGGCCGCGATGGGGCAGCGCCCGCACTCGGGGCTCTTGGCGGTGCAGACCAGCGCGCCCAGCTCCATGGAGGCCGCCGCCCAGCGGGCCGCCGTGGTCTCGTCGTCGGGGAGCAGCGCACGGGCCAGCCTGCGTTCGGCGGCCGTGGTGGCGTTCGGCGGGTACTCCACGCCGGTGACCGCGCGGGCGAAGACCCGCCGCACATTGGTGTCCAGGACCGCATGGCGCCTGCCGTACGCGAAGGAGGCGACGGCCGCGGCCGTGTACTCGCCGATACCGGGCAGCGAGATCAGCTGCCCGTGCTCGGACGGCACGTCGCCGCCGTGCCGCTCCGTGATGGCCCGTGCCGCTCCGTGCAGACGCAGGGCGCGGCGCGGATATCCGAGCCTGCCCCAGGCGCGTACGGCCTCGCCGGGGGGCTCGGCCGCCAGGTCGGCCGGGCGGGGCCAGCGGGCCAGCCACTGCTCGTACACCGGCAGCACGCGTACGACAGGGGTCTGCTGGAGCATGAACTCGCTGACCATGACACCCCACGCGCCGGCCTCGGGGCGGCGCCAGGGCAGATCGCGTGCGTTCGCGCCGAACCAGGTGAGGACGGCCGAGTGCAGCCCGGCGGCGGAGGCGGCGGATGCCGAAGTCCCGGCGGACTCAGCGGACTCAGCGGCCTCCGCAGATTCAGCGGCCCCGGCGGTCTCAGCGGTCTGGGAGGTCTCAGCAGTCTGAGGGGTCTCAGCGGTCTCGGTGGTCTCAGTGGTTGCAGTCATGGCACACCAATCCTCTCAGCTCGGGGCACCCGGCCCCATGAACCGGGCCGCCACGCTGATGTCGCTCGACCGGGCCGTCTCCACCAGCGACCGTACGGGCCTGGTCAGCCACTCGGACGCGAGCAGTGCGATGAGGGCACCCAGGATCAGCCCGACGATCACGTCATGCGGATAGTGCACACCGACGAAGACCCGCGAGAACGCCATCAGCAACGCCACCGGCACGGTCAGCCAGACCAGCCGCACCATGGCCAGCGAGAGACCGACCGCCGCGGCCGCCGCGATGATCGAGTGGTTGCTGGGGAAGGACCAGTCGCCCTGCGCCGGGCAGTCGATGAGCGGTTTCATCGCCCCGGCGACGGCCCGGCACGGGCGGTCCTCGTGGATCACCGTCTTCAGCACCTCACTGAGGACGTACGCGATCGCGGTGCCCAGCGGGGCGAGCAGCGCCAGCGTCATCGCCTGTGCCGACGCCGTACGCGCCCGCCACCACACGACGACGAACAGTACGGCGAAGAGCAGCAGTCCGCCCTCGGTCCACAGCTCCATGAGCTGCTGCACCCAGGAGGGCGTGGAGTGGGCGAATTCGAGGATGTTTCGGTAGAGCTCGGAAGAACTGTCCATGGTGACGGACAGTATGAATCATCCAGGAGCAGTGACCGCGAGCGATCTTGGCGGCTCCAGGCGGCATGTGACGGGGGCACCCGGCGCGGTCTGCGGAATGATGATCCGTAAAAGTTGTACGGACGGCGGCGGGTGGGGCCTGAGTTGGGTCTGATCTCTCGTACAGTTTGCGCCGTGGGATCTATGCGCAATCCGGTCGGGCCGCTTCCCTCCTCCATCTACTGGCGACGGAGGGCAGTAGCGGCGACTCTGGTTGCGCTGCTCGCCCTGCTCGTCGTGTGGATGCTCACATCGGGCGGCGGCGGAAAGCACGGCAGTCCGGGCGCTAAGGGGGCGGGCCCCGCGCCCTCGATCACCCCGGGCCCGTCCGGTACGGGTCCCGCGATCAGCCAAGCGCCGGGCGGCAGCGGTGGTTCGGGCGGCTCCGGCGGCTCGGGTTCGTCATCCGGATCGGACGGCGGCTCGGGATCGGGCTCCGGTTCCGGCGAGTCCGACGACGGGAGCGGCGGGTCCGGCGGTACGGGCCCGGGCGGCGGCGACGGTGCCAACGGATCGGGCGGCGGCGGCGGTTCGGACGCGAGTACCGGAGGAACCAGCGAAGGGGCGCGGGTCCCCGCGGGCTCCAGCCTCCCCGACTGCACTGCGGGAGCGGTCAAGTTGACGCTGCACAACCCCAAGAACAGCTACCCGCCGGGCGAGAAGCTGAAGTTCGACCTGATCGCCAAGAACACCTCGGGGACGGCCTGCAAGGTCAACTTCGGTCCCAAGGCCACTGTGTTCACCATCACATCGACCACGGACGATCATGTCGTCTGGTCGTCCAAGGACTGCCCGAAGGACGGAGCGTCCCTGCTCATCCAGGTCCCGGCCAACAGCACCATCAAGCACACCGTGGAGTGGGACCGCAAGAAGTCGGCCCCGAAGTGCACGAAGCCCGGTCCGCAGACGGCGGGAGCCGGCACATACCTGGTCGAGGCGAAGGCCCCGGGGATGCCGCTGAAGCGGACATCGGTGGTCCTGGCGAAGGACTGAGCGCAGACGGGGCTGAACCCAGGAGGGGCTGCACCGGTCGGCGGAACCAGCCCGTCCGGACACCCTCAACCCCGTCCGGGCACCCTCAACCCCGTCCGGGCACCCTCAACCCCGTCCGGACACCCTCACCCCCTCCGGGCATCATCCTCAAGCCCGTCCGGGCTTCCTCAAGCCCCTCCTGGGGGCACCTCTCAGCGTCAGCTGGGGGAGATTGAGGAGCGGGGTCCGGGGCGGAGCCCCGAAAGCCCTGGACGTGCGGCCTCTGGACGTACCGTCAGCCCCTAGACGTACCGCTCCAGGATCGAGGACTCCGCAAGCCGCGAAAGCCCCTCCCGGACGCTCCGCGCCCGCGCCTCCCCGACCCCGTCCACCGTCTGCAGATCGTCCACGCTCGCGGCGAGCAGCTTCTGCAGCCCGCCGAAGTGCTCGACCAGCCGCTCGATGATCGCCCCGGGCAGCCTCGGCACCTTGGCCAGCAGCCGGTAACCGCGCGGCGACACCGCCGAGTCGAGCGTCTCCGGAGAGCCGCTGTACCCCAGCGCCCTTGCCACCACCGGCAGTTCGAGCAGCTCCGTGTGGCTGAGCGTGTTCAGGTCGACCAGCGCGTCGGCGACCGTACGCGAACGCTGTGGGCCCTTCCCCGAGACGGCCCTGGGAGAGGTCGGCTCGGGCACGTAGTCCCTGACCACCAGCTCCCGCTCCGGCTCGACCCCCGCGATCAGCTCGTCCAGCTGCAAGGAGAGCAGCCGGCCGTCGGTGCCCAGCTCCACCACGTACTCGGCGATCTCGGTGGCGATCCGCCGGACCATCTCCAGGCGCTGCGCGACCGCCGTCACGTCCCGCACCGTCACCAGGTCCTCGATCTCCAGCGCGGAGAGCGTGCCGGCGACCTCGTCGAGGCGGAGCTTGTACCGCTCCAGCGTGGCCAGCGCCTGGTTGGCGCGGGAGAGGATCGCCGCCGACTCCTCCAGGACCCGGCGCTCGCCGTCCACGTACAGCGCGATCAGATGCATCGACTGCGATACGGAGACGACCGGGAAGCCGCACTGCTTGGAGACCCGGTCGGCCGTGCGGTGGCGGGTGCCGGTCTCCTCGGTGGGGATCGACGCGTCGGGCACGAGCTGGACGCCGGCCCGCAGGATCTTGGTCAGATCCTTGTCGAGGATCAGCGCGCCGTCGAGCTTGCACAGCTCCCGCAGCCGGGTCGCGGCGAACTCCACGTCCATGACGAAACCGCCGGTGCACATGGCCTCGACGCTCTTGTCCATGCCCAGGACGATCAGACCGCCGGTGTTCCCGCGGAGGATGCGCTCCAGGCCGTCACGGAGCGCGGTACCGGGCGCGACAGCGCTCAGCGTGGCACGCATCAGCGCTTCATTGCCGGACGAGCTCCCGCCGGACCTCCCGGGTGCTGCTCGGTCATTGGCTGCCACTGCGCTCCTCCGGCTCGTACGGACAGGCGAGACCAGGGCAAAGTCTACCGGCGCGCTCACTCGTCCTGAGGAGCGCGGGCCCTCGGACGGCGCGGGAGGGCCCGCAGCGCGTCCCCCATGTCCGCCACCTCGATCACCTTCATCCCCGCGGGGACCTTCCCCGGATCGGTCGGTACGAGGGCGTGGGTGAAGCCGAGCCGGTGCGCCTCGGCGAGCCTGCGCTGCACACCGGTGACCCTTCTGACCTCGCCCGCGAGGCCCACTTCGCCGATCGCCACCAGGTTCTTCGGGAGCGGCACGTCCCCGGCGGCGGAGGCCAGGGCCAGGGCGACGGCCAGGTCGGCGGCCGGCTCGGTGAGCCTCACACCGCCGACCGTCGCCGTGTAGATGTCGCGCTTGCCGAGCGCGCTGATCCTGCCGCGCTGTTCGAGGACGGCGAGCATCATCGAGACCCGGGAGGTCTCAAGACCGGACGTGGTGCGCCGGGGCGAGGGGATCTGCGAGTCCACCGTGAGCGCCTGGACCTCGGCGACCAGCGGGCGCTTGCCCTCCAGGGTGACCGTCAGACAGGTCCCGGGCACCGGCTCGTCACGGCGCGTCAGGAACAGCCCGCTCGGGTCGGTGAGTCCGGTGATGCCCTCGTCGTGCAGCTCGAAACAGCCGACCTCGTCGGTCGCCCCGTATCTGTTCTTGACGCCGCGCACCAGCCGCAGCCGGGCGTGCCGGTCGCCCTCGAAGGAGAGCACGACGTCCACCAGGTGCTCCAGCAGACGGGGCCCGGCGATGGAGCCCTCCTTGGTGACATGCCCGACGAGCAGCGTGGACATCCCGCGCTCCTTGGAGGCGCGGATCAGCGCGCCCGCCACCTCGCGCACCTGGGCCATACCGCCGGGCGCGCCGTCCAGTTCGGACGAGGCCACCGTCTGTACGGAGTCCAGGACCAGCAGCGACGGCTTCACCGCGTCGAGATGGCCGAGCACAGCGGCGAGATCCGTCTCGGCGGCCAGATAGAGATGGTCGTGGATCGCGCGGATCCGGTCGGCGCGCAGTCTGACCTGGCTGGCGGACTCCTCGGCCGTCACATAGAGCGTGCGGTGGTCGGAGCCCGCCGCCTTCGCCGCGACATCGAGCAGCAGGGTGGACTTGCCGACGCCCGGCTCCCCGGCGAGCAGCACCACGGCGCCGGGCACCAGACCGCCGCCGAGCACCCGGTCCAGCTCGGCGACCCCGGTCGAACGCGCCGTCGCCGTCCTGCTGTCCACCTGCCCGATGGGGACGGCGGCGCTGCTGACCGGACCGGCCGCCGTCGTCCGCACGGCGGGCCCGCCGCCCTGCTCCTCGACCGTCCCCCACGTCTGGCACTCGGGGCAGCGGCCCAGCCACTTGGCCGTCGTGTACCCGCACTCGGTGCAGCGGTAGGACGGCCGTTCTCTGGTCTTCGCTCGGGTGGCCATGGCGCCACCGTAACCGGCCGCACCGACAGCGGACATACGGCTCCTGGGCAGCGGGCGGGCAGCAGGCGGACAGCGGACCGGTGGCCGGCGCGCGGCTGAGGCGAGGCCCGGTGATCCGTCATCGGAATCGGGGATTCCTGTCCCCTTTTGAGGGATACGTTCACCCGTAAGGATTAAATGCCCTCAAGAGGTGCTAGGAGGCAGCTATGAGCGGCCTACCGTCGGCCGGGTGACGAGCAGCAGGCTGGAGAATCCGACGCACACCACCGGCGCACACCGGGCGCACCGGCGAGCCCCCCGCCCGGCGGAACAGCGGCCGCCGGTCCGTTACGAGGCATATCTGGACGGTCTTTTCACCTACTGCCTCTCCGTCCTGTGCGACCACGCGGAGGCCACCGCCGTACTCGGCGAGGTGCTGGCCGTGGCGGAACGCCAGTTCAGCCGCTGCCCCTCGGGCGAACAGAGCCGCCGTGCCTGGCTCTACGCCCTCGCGCGCTGGGCCTGCCTGCGCAAACTCACCGAGCAGAAGCGGCTGCGGCCCGGTGCGCACGCCGGGCGCACGCCGGAGCCCGGGCCGGCGCCCGCCCCCGAGCAGCCCGGCGACGCCGAGGCCGCCGAGCGGCGGCGCCGCGATCTCGCCGCCCTCGCCTGGCCGGAGGCCGCCGGTACCACCCCCGAGCAGCGCGAGGCGCTGGAGCTCGCGGTGCGCCACGGCCTCGGCCCGCGTGAAGTCGCCGCCGTACTGGGCCTGGAGCACGCCGCGGCCCGTGAGCTGCTGGCCGCCGGAGCCTGCGAGGTCGAGCGGACCCGTGCGGCCCTCGCCGTCGTCGAGACCGGCAACTGCCCGAGCGTCGCCCGGCTCACCGGCGACCACCGGGTCCTGCTCTCCTCGGCGCTCCGCCGCGAACTCGTCCGGCACGTCGACGACTGCCCGCGCTGCCGCCGGGTCGCCGAGCGGGCCGGAGCAGCGGGCCCCTGGCCCGGCTCCACCGTCACACCCGCCACCCCGGCGGCCCTGCCGCTGGTCGTGGCGGAACGATCCGCCGCGTACACCGCGATGCTGCACGCCCCACGCGGCCATGCCCCGCGCTTCGGCCGCAGCGGATTCCCGATGGACCCGAAGGACCGCGCGGCCCGCCGGGACCGGCTGCGTTCGCGCGCCGTGACGACCACCGTCGTCGCGACCGTCGTGGCCGCTCCGGTGCTCGCGCTGTGGGTGGCGTACCGGCATGCGCCCTCCACCGGGGAGGGACACGGCGGCTCGGTGACGTCGAGTGAGGCAGAAGGGAAGGGCGACAACAGCGCGAGCCCGTACGACCACTACGAGAACGCGGGCAACGCCCGCAGCCAGCACACCCCCTTCGCCGACGACAGCAGCTCGCCGGACGTCTCCGTCGAGGTCATCAGCCCGGACGCGGCCCACGGGAAGACGGCAGGCGGTGCGGTGGCCGCCGGCGGCCTCACCGTCACGGCCCGCTCCTCCGGCGGCCGCACCTCGATCACCCTGACCAACGGCGGAGACCGCCCGCTCTCCTGGTCGGCCACCAGAAGCGCGCCCTGGCTCTACCTCAGCAGCTCGTCGGGTGTCCTGTCGCCGGGCGGCTCGACCACGGTCCGGGTGTACGTCGACCACCGAGGCGAACCGTCAGGCGCCTGGTCGGCCCGGATCGCCTTCGACCCGTCGGGCGCCGTCGTCTCGATGCGCGGGTACGGGTGGAGCGACGGCGGCCAGGGGCACGGCCACGGACACGGCCATGGGCACGGTCATCACGGCCACGGCAGCCCGACCCCGTCGAACGGTCCGACGACAGGCCCGGCTCCTACGGGCCGCCCGACACCCACTCCGACCGGTTCGGACCCGACACCCAGCCCGACGCCGACCGAGTCGGACTCCCCGACGACACCACCGCCGTCGTCCCCTGACACGCCCTCGCCGTCGTGACGGAGCAGCGCCAACCGGCAAGCCCCGCCCACAGGGCCGGGCTGGTCGCTCCCGCAGGGCCGGCCAAGGCGTAACAGACAAGGCGTACTGGACGGGCCGTCCACGGCAAGCCGTAAGAGGCCGGTCCCGCCCTACCGCGGGTCGGCCGGGTGCGGAGCCATCGGCAGCAGCGCGGCGACCCGCTCCTCGCACAGCTCCACCAGCCGCTCGTAGGCCGGTGCGCCCATCAGCTCGATCAGCTCCGGCCGGTACGTCACATAGACCGGGTCGCCCGCGCCGTGCGCGGACGTCGCCGACGTGCACCACCAGTGCAGATCGTGGCCCCCGGGACCCCAGCCGCGCCGGTCGTACTCGCCGATGGAGATCTGGAGCACCCGCGACTCGTCCGGCCGGTCGATCCACTCGTACGTCCTGCGGACCGGCAGCTGCCAGCAGACGTCCGGCTTCGTCTCCAGCGGCTCCTTGCCCTCGCGCAGCGCCAGGATGTGCAGCGAGCACCCCGCGCCGCCCGCGAACCCGGGCCGGTTCTGGAAGATGCAGGAACCCTTCCAGCGGCGGGTCTGGCGCTCGCCGTCCTCGTCGAGCTGCACCCAGCCCGAGTCCGTACCCACGTCGTGGAACTGCCAGAGCTCCGGCGTCAGCCGCGCCACATGGCCGGCCACCCGCTCCTCGTCCTCCTCGTCCGAGAAGTGCGCGCCCAGCGTGCAGCAGCCGTCGTCGGCGCGGCCGGCCTCGATGCCCTGGCAACCGCTGCCGAAGATGCAGGTCCACCGTGAGGTGAGCCAGGTCAGGTCGCAGCGGAAGACCTGTTCGTCGTCGGCCGGGTCCGGGAACTCGACCCAGGCGCGGGCGAAATCCAGGCCCTGCTCGTCACTCTTCGGCTTCGGCTGCCCGGCGATTTTGCCCGGCTTCGCCTTTTTCGTCTTCGGCACATCACCCAGCGTACGGGGACACCGCGCCCATCGGCCCGAACGGCCACCCGCTCGGCCCGACGGGATACCCACGTGGCCCGCAGGGATACCCACATGGCCCGAAGGGACACCCGCTCGCGCCTGCCCAGTAGCGTTCCGCCCATGAGACTCGGAGTCCTCGACGTCGGTTCGAACACCGTTCACCTGCTGGTGGTCGACGCCCACCCCGGCGCCCGCCCGCTGCCCGCGCACTCGCACAAGGTGGGGCTGCGCCTGGCCGAACTGCTCGACGGCGAGGGCGCGATCGGGCCCGACGGCGTGGACCGGCTGGTCGCCACCGTCGGTGACGCCCTCCAGGCCGCCGAGGACAAGGGCGCCGAGAGCGTCCTGTCGTTCGCCACGTCGGCGGTGCGCGAGGCCGCCAACGCCGACCATGTCCTCACCCGGGTGCGCGACGAGACCGGTGTCGACCTCCAGGTCCTCACCGGCGCCGACGAGGCCCGGCTCACCTTCCTCGCGGCCCGCCGCTGGTGCGGCTGGTCCGCGGGGCGGCTCCTGCTGCTCGACATCGGCGGCGGCTCACTGGAGATCGCGTACGGCATCGACGAGGACCCCGACGCGGCCGTGTCGCTGCCGCTGGGCGCCGGCCGGCTGACCCAGTCCTGGCTGCCGGGCGATCCGCCGGACCCGCGGGACGTCAGGGCGCTGCGCCGCCATGTCCGCGCGGAGATCGCCAGAACCGTGGGGGAGTTCACCCGCTTCGGCAGGCCGGACCGGGTGGTCGCGACCTCCAAGACCTTCAAGCAGCTGTCGCGCATCGCGGGCGCCGCACGCTCCGCCGACGGCCCTTACGTACCGCGTGGCCTGAGCCGTAAGTCGCTTGAGGAGTGGGTCCCCAGGCTCGCCGCGATGACCTCGGCCGAGCGCGCCCGGCTGCCCGGGGTCTCCGCGGACCGCGCCTCCCAGCTGCTCGCGGGCGCGCTGGTCGCGGAGGGCGCGATGGACCTGCTCGGCGCCGAGGAGCTGGAGATCTGCCCCTGGGCGTTGCGCGAGGGGGTCATCCTGCGCCGCCTCGACCATCTGCCGGTCCGATAGGCCGTCGCCCGGCTCCGGTCGGGCCCTCGCCCCGCTCTGGTCAGGCCCCGGTCAGGCCCCCGCCCGGCCCCGGTCAGCAGGCCCCGTCAGGTCTGGTCCGCTCCGCTGGGCCCCGGCCGTGACCCCGGTCCCGGTCCCGATCCCGGTTCCGGCCCGGATCCCGCACGGGCGACCGCGGACCCGGCCCGTACGCTGTCTTGCGTGGCAGAACCAGTGCGCATCCCGGATGCGAAGGTCGCGCTGTCCACGGCCTCCGTGTATCCGGAGTCGACGGCGACGGCCTTCGAGATCGCCGCGCGCCTCGGCTACGACGGTGTCGAGGTCATGGTGTGGACGGACCCCGTCAGCCAGGACGTCGAGGCCCTGCGCAGACTCTCCGACCACTACCGCATGCCGGTCCTCGCCGTACACGCGCCATGTCTGCTGATCACCCAGCGGGTCTGGTCGACCGACCCCTGGACCAAACTCCAGCGCGCCAGGTCCGCCGCCGAACGGCTCGGCGCCTCCACGGTCGTCGTCCATCCGCCCTTCCGCTGGCAGCGCAATTACGCACGTGAATTCGTGGACGGCATCTGGCGGATGGCCGACGAGACCGATGTGCGCTTCGCCGTGGAGAACATGTACCCGTGGCGCTACCGGGACCGCGAGATGCTCGCGTACGCCCCCGACTGGGACGTCACCCACGACGACTACCGCCACTTCACGGCCGACCTCTCGCACACCGCCACCGCCCGCACCGACGCCATGGCGATGATCGGCCGGATGGGAAAGCGGCTGGCCCATGTGCACCTGGCGGACGGCCGCGGCTCCGGCAAGGACGAGCACCTGGTGCCGGGCCGTGGTACGCAGCCCTGCGCCGAGCTGCTGGAGGGGCTCGCGGGCAGCGGCTTCGACGGCCATGTCGTCATCGAGGTCAACACCCGCCGCGCGATGTCCACCGCGGAGCGCGAGGCGGACCTGGCGGAGGCCCTCGCCTTCACCCGCCTCCATCTGGCCACCCGGACGCGCCACCCCTGACCGGCCCGTCACGGATCCGGCCACCCCTGACCGGCCCGCGACAGGAGCCGGCCACCGCACGACCGGACCCGCGATGCTGCGGCCCCCGATCCCGTCATCCGGACGACGTGTCCGGATCTTGGAGGGCAGGCGTACGCTCGACGGCAGTCACATCTGTCTAAGGAGCGAGCCACGATGCCCGAGCTGAGGTCCCGCACAGTCACCCACGGCCGCAATATGGCGGGCGCCCGTGCCCTCATGCGAGCCTCGGGGGTAGCGAGCGCGGACATCGGTAAGCCGATCATCGCGGTGGCGAACTCGTTCACGGAGTTCGTGCCGGGCCACACCCACCTCCAGCCGGTCGGCCGGATCGTCTCCGAGGCGATCAAGGCGGCGGGCGCGGTGCCGCGCGAGTTCAACACGATCGCGGTCGACGACGGTATCGCGATGGGTCATGGCGGGATGCTCTACAGCCTCCCCTCGCGTGACCTGATCGCGGACAGTGTCGAGTACATGGTCGAGGCGCACTGCGCGGACGCCCTGATCTGCATCTCGAACTGCGACAAGATCACTCCGGGCATGCTGAACGCGGCGATGCGTCTCAACATCCCGACGGTCTTCGTCTCCGGCGGTCCGATGGAGGCCGGCCGGGCGACGCTGGTCGACGGTACGGTCCGCAAGCTGGACCTGATCAACGCGATCAGCGACGCGGTGAACGAGGACGTCTCGGACGAGGACATCCTGCGGATCGAGGAGAACGCCTGCCCGACCTGCGGCAGCTGTTCGGGCATGTTCACGGCCAACTCGATGAACTGCCTGACCGAGGCGCTCGGCCTGGCGCTGCCGGGCAACGGCTCGGTGCTGGCCACGCACACGGCCCGCAAGGCGCTGTACGAGAACGCGGGCCGTACGGTCGTGGAGATCGCGAAGCGCTACTACGAGCAGGACGACGAGACCGTACTGCCGCGCTCCATCGGCACCCGTGCCGCCTTCGACAACGCGATGGCGCTCGACATCTCGATGGGCGGCTCGACCAACACGATCCTGCATCTGCTGGCGGCCGCGCAGGAGGCCGAACTGCCCTACGGACTCGCCGAGATGGACGAGGTCTCGCGCCGGGTCCCGTGCCTGTCCAAGGTCGCGCCGAATGTCGCCCCCGGTGGTACGTACTACATGGAGGACGTGCACCGGGCCGGCGGTATCCCCGCGATCCTGGGGGAGCTGTACCGGGGCGGGATGCTCAACGAGGACGTCCACTCGGTCCACTCGCCGTCGCTGGCGGACTGGCTGAAGACCTGGGACGTGCGCGGTGGTTCACCCTCGGCCGAGGCAGTCGAGCTGTGGCACGCGGCCCCCGGCTGTGTCCGCTCCGCAGAGGCGTTCTCACAGTCCGAGCGGTGGGAGAGCCTGGACACCGACGCGGCGGGCGGCTGCATCCGCGACGCGGAGCACGCGTACTCCAAGGACGGCGGTCTCGCGGTCCTCAAGGGCAATCTGGCGGTCGACGGCTGTGTCGTGAAGACGGCGGGTGTCGATGAGTCGATCTGGAACTTCGAGGGCCCGGCCGTGGTCTGCGAGTCCCAGGAGGAGGCCGTCGACAAGATCCTCCGCAAGGAGATCACCGCGGGCGATGTCGTCGTAATCCGCTACGAGGGCCCCAAGGGCGGCCCCGGCATGCAGGAGATGCTCTACCCGACGTCGTTCCTCAAGGGCCGTGGCCTCGGCAAGGTCTGCGCGCTGGTCACCGACGGGCGCTTCTCGGGCGGTACGTCGGGTCTGTCGATCGGCCACGCCTCGCCGGAGGCGGCCGCGGGCGGCACGATCGCGCTGGTCGAGGACGGCGACCGGATCCGTATCGCGATCCCGGACCGCTCGATCGAACTCCTGGTCTCCGATGAGGAGCTGGAGACACGCCGGGCCGCGCTGAAGGGTGTGTACGCCCCGAAGAACCGTGACCGCAAGGTCTCGCAGGCGCTGAAGGCGTACGCGGCGATGGCGACCAGCGCCGACCGCGGAGCCGTCCGCGACGTGACGAAGCTCGGCTGACCACCGCACCACCCGTCACGTCCGACCCTTCCGACCCGCACCACCCACCACTTCCGACCCGTCCGACCCACCACGTCCGACCGTCCGGCCCGGGCCCACACCACTCCCTCACGGTGTGTGTCCGGGCCGTTGCGTTACGCTGCCCCCTTCCCTGTAATCCCCTGCAATGGCCACAATTGGGGGCACTTTGCGTCACTCCATCCAGAGGTTGGCCGTCATCGCGGCAGCCGTCGGCGCCTTCGCGGCGACCGGCCTCCTCCCGGCGACCGCGGCACCGGCACCCGCTGCGGCACCGGCACCCGCCGCGGCCCCGGCACCGGCACATGCCGTGACCGCGGCACCCGCTCCGGCCCAGGCAGCGACACCCGCGAGCATCTGCGGATCCGGCTACCGGCAGACCGACTCCCACACCTTCACCAACGGGCGGGTCGAATTCGCCCGCGTCCATCTCCTCTACAACGCGAGAACCGGCTACAACTGCGTCGTAACCGACCACAGCCGCGCCACCGCCCGTATGTCCCTGCCGACCGGGGCGTGGATCGACGTCCGGGGCGACGGCCGGGGCCGGGCCGAGGACCAGGGCCGGTACTCCTCGTACGCGGGCCCGGTACGGTTCAGGGCTGCCCACACCTGCGTGCGATGGGGCGGCACGATCGAGGCCGGCGTCGGTACGTACACGTACACCAGCCCATGGGCCCACTGCGGCTGAACCGCAGACGCCGTCACCCGGGCCCGCAGCAGGCCCGCAGTACCCGACCACGCCCTCGACCGCCCCGGAGCCTCCGCGAAACCCGGTCGACGGACCACGGCGACCACTGCTACCTTCGCGGAGGCCGTGCAAGAGAACGAGGAGGTGGTACCCGTGAACGAATTCACATGGGTGCTCTCCTCCGGGTCACGGTAGGGCGACAGGTCGTCCGGGAGCGCTGTTTTCCGAGCTCTCCCGAAAGGCACGACCATGCATGTCACTTCTGAACAGCGCCTCGACGACGGCGTCATCGAGCGTGTATTCACCCTCGGCGAGATCCCCGGCATCCTGTGGACGCCCGCGTCCGCATCCGAAACCGCACCGGTGCCGCTGATCCTGCTCGGCCACCCCACACTCGGACTGCACAGGATGTACCCGCGACTGGCGGCGCGGGCCCGGCGCGGCCCGGGGGGCGGGGGGGGGGGGCCGGGAAAAAACCGCGGGGGGGGGGCCCGGCAGGAAGTGTGCCGGGGGGGGGGCGGTAGCGGGGGGGTCGATTTGGGGGTGGCCGCCCCCCGCTTGGGAGA
>NZ_JBHYWP010000124.1:0-21588 GCF_042751845.1 Streptomyces sp. NPDC059398
CCGCCCCCGCCGCCCACCCCGTCGTTGTCAGCGCGGGCGGGCGTGGCCGCGCCCCCGCGCCCCCACGGTCTCCGCCCTCAGCAGCTGCGCCTCCTCCTTGCGGCCGAGCGCGTCCAGCGTCACCGACATGTTGGACGCACAGGCCAGCGTCTCCGGATGGTGGGCGCCGACGACCTCGCGCAGGGCAGCGACCACCCTTCGTTCGATCTCCAGGGCCTTGGGGAGATCGCCCAGCTCCGCTGTGACATTGGCCAGGTTGACGGTGGCGAACAGCACGTGCGGATGGCGGGGGTTCAGTACGTCGCTCATCGCCCTGATGGTGCTGGCCAGCACCGACTCTGCGGTGTCCAGCGCCCCGCAGGCGCCCTGGTAGATCCCCAGGTTGTTCATGGCGGTCAGGGTGTACGGATGCCGCTCCCCCGGCATCTTCATGTACTGGTCCACCACCGCCTGCGCGGTGTCGCGCGCCCCCGCCGCGTCCCCGGCGGCGAACAGGTCGGCCGCGAAGTTCAGATCGCAGGCCAGCCAGTCCGGGTTGGCCACCGTGTACTTGATGCGGTACCGGTCCCGGGTGGCCGCCGTCAGCCGTCTGGCGTCCTCCAGGCGGCCCGCCCTGCGCAGCGAGACGGCCAGGCTCTTGGCCGCCGCGAGCGTGCCGGGGAAGGCCCGGCCCAGCTGCTCCTTGAAGATCTGGTACGTCCGCGAGAGCAGCGCGACGGAGTCCTCGTACCGGCCCACCTCACGCAGGTCGCGGGCGAGGTTCTGCGCGGACGAGAGGGTGTACGGATGCTCCGGGCCGAGCACTTCGGTGCGCCGGTCGTAGACATCCTGGTCCATCTCGCGCGCACGGGCGTACTGGCCGGCGATCCGCAGGTTGAGCGCCAGGTTGTTGGCGGCGGCCAGGGTCCTCGGATGTGACTCGTCGAAGATCTCCTTGAACCCCTCGTACGCCTCGGTCGCCAGTGTCATGGCCCTGCTGTACTCACCGACGGCGCCGAGGTCCATGGCGAGGGCGCTGGTGGTCATATAGGTGTGCGGATGGGAGGGGCCCAGCTCCGGGAGCTGGGCGCGCTGGCGGCGCAGGGTCTCCTCGTCCAGCTCCATCGCCTCCACGTAACGGCCGCGCGAGCGGAGGATATTGGAGAGGTGGAAGCGGAGGTAGAGGTACTGGAGGTCGTTGTTGCCGAGGCGTTCGCGCCAGACCTCGCGCAGCTCGCCCGCGAGCGCGGCGGCCGTGACGAAGTCACCGCGCTTCCAGAGGTAGCGCACCCGGTCGATCATCAGCCTGCGGGTCTCCGGCTCCTTGCAGAGCCTGGCCTCCGACGGCCCGAGGTGCGGCCAGATGGGGGCGAAGTCGGGCCAGGTGCCGGGGTTGTCTATAGGCTCGTCGCCGTCGGGCCTGGCGCCCGCCAGGATCATATGGACAGCGTGCCGTGCGTCGTCCCGCTCCGCGTGGGTGAGCTGGGCCTTGATCACCGCCTGCACCAGCCGGTGCACCTGGATGGAGCCGCCCACCGGGTCCACCTTGGCGAGCGCGAACCGCCCGATCTCCCGGATGACCCGGCCGAGCACCAGCTTCTCCTGGAGCGTCGCGTCGTACGGCTTGAGCGCGTCGATCATCTCGCGGCTGTAGAGCAGCTTGGCCGAGATCGGCTCCGGTGCGAAGAAGGCGCAGAGCTGGAGCAGCCGGACGGCGGCGGGCGAGCGCTCCCTGAGCCGGGCGATGGACACGTTCCAGGTGGCGGCCACCGGCTCCGGGTAGCCGGCCGGCTGGTTGAGCCCGAGTACGCTCTCCGCCTCCTGGGCCAGCTGTTCCAGATAGGTGTCGACGGGGGTGGCGGTCTCGGCGATCCAGGCCGCCGCCTGTTCGACGGCGAGCGGCAGATCGCCCACCGCCTCGGCGACCCGGGCCGCGTCGTCGGCGGAGAGCCCCGGCGCCCGGCGCTGGATGTGCTCGACGGACTCCTCCCGCATGAAGACGTCGACGGGCAGCGCGTCCCCGTACTGCGACCAGGTCTGGTTCCGTGAGGTCACCAGTACATGGCCGGGGCCGCCCGGCGGGAAGAAGCGCTTCACCTGCTCGGGGTCGTCCGCGTTGTCGAAGACCAGCAGCCAGCGCGGGGTCGGCACCCCTCGGCGCAGCAGGTCGATGGCCTCCTGGGATGCGGACGCCATGTCGTCGGCGCCCTGGGTGCCGAGCCGGACGGCGAGTTCGGCGAGGCCCGCGATGACGTCGTCGGCCTGTTCGGCGGAGATCCACCAGACCAGGTCGTAGTCGGCCATGAAGCGGTGCACGTACTCCAGGGCCACCTGGGTCTTGCCGACGCCGCCGAGTCCGTACAGCGTCTGGGGCTGCGGCAGGACCACGGCCATCCCGCCGCCGAGCTGGTCGCGCATCCGCTCCAGGACCAGGGAGCGGCCGGTGAAGCCCGAGTTGCGGGCGGGCGCGTTCCAGATCTTCGGGACGGTGCCGGGGAAGCGCGGCCCCGGCGAGACCCCGTCGACGGGCTGGCCCGGCCGGTCGACCGACCGCAGCAGCGCGGCGGTGGCGTGCACCTCGTCCAGCCGGAACAGGTCGACCGGGTTCCGGTCGATGTACGGCGTGGTCAGCCGTACGTCACCGACCCGCAGCGGCAGCAGGTGTCTGCGGGTCCCGGAGGGGTCCTCGGCCGCCGAACGCCGCCAGACCTCCACCGCGCGGGCCGACTTGAGGTAGGCGCTGGAGAGGACGACGACGGTACGGGAGACGCCGTCGGCCGCCGGGGACTCCGCGTCGGAGGGCGCCGGCCCGGCGGAGACGTCGCGGGGCACCACCCGGAATCCGGCGCGGGTCAGCACCGACTCGATCCAGTCGGCCCACATCCGGTTCTCCGCCACATAGCTGAGCAGCAGATCGGCGGGGAGCGCCGGGCGCCGGCGGGTGAAGGCGTCCCTGATGCGCAGCCTGACCTCTTCGGGGATCTGCGGCATCGAGGTGATGCGCCGGTCGGTGACGACGGCGGCGAGCCGCTCGAAGGCGGAGAGCAGCGAGTTGGTGAGTCCGGCCTCGTCGCCGAAGGTGGCCAGCGTCTCCTCGTAGGCGTAGTAGGGGCGGTACGGGATCTCGACCGCTCCCCAGTAGGCGGTGAGCTCCTCGGCGCTGAGCCCGCGCGGCAGTCCGTCGAAGCGGAGCCTGGCCAGGGCCCGTCCGGCGTCGGCCTTCTCCTTCTCGCCCTCGTCGATCCGCATCGGGACGGGCAGGATCTGGATGCCGCGGCCTCCGTCGTGCCTGTCGATCTGGCGGGCCACCGCCGCCGCGCCGTCGATGGACTGGTCGCTGAGGGTGAAGCAGTCGACGAGCATGTCGGGCAGATGGACGGTGCAGATGTCGGCGATGTCGCTGAGACCGGTCCTGCTGTCGATGAGGACGTAGTCGTAGTTGGCCTTCATGTCGTCGCGCAGCGCGTCGAAGAAGTGGCCGCCGCCGAGCCGGTCGTAGAAGTTGTCCCAGTCGAAGGTGGAGACGGTGGCCGAGTACTCGCGGTTCTGCCGGCCGGCCGACACGAAGTCGAGGGTGCCGCCGTCGGGGAACTCCCAGCCCAGGATCTCGGGTGTCAGCGAGACCGCGTGCTGCTGGATACGGGCGTAGTCCCGGTGCCAGTCGTCGGGGCGCGGGACGGGGCTGGTGGCCGCCCAGGCGTACTCGGTGATCAGGTCGATGATCCCGGTGGTGGCGCCGAGTGTGGACGGGTCGAGGAAGGGGTGGAAGAACCGGTAGAGGCCCGGCGCCTCCAGGTCCCAGTCGACCGCGAGGACGCGTTTGCCGTTGGCGGCCAGGATCCAGGCGGTGTTGGCCAGCGCCATGGTCCGGCCGGTGCCTCCCTTGTACGAATAGAAGGTGACGATGCGTCCGTCACGCCCTGCCGTCATCCGTGTCCTCCGCGTCGAGCGTGAGATCCTGTGTGGCCGGTATGTAGCGGGTGGTGGCCTGCTCGGTCGCCATCGGACCGATGAGCCGGGGCCTTTCGTGGTGTCCGCCGCCGCCCGGCGGATAGACCGCGGCGTGCTTCAGATACTGCTGGGCGGCGGCCTCGACCACCTGGGGCAGGATCTGGCCGAAGGCCTCCATGCTCGGGACGCCCTTGGCGGCGGCCCTGGACGCGGCGCGCCCCTCGCGCATCTTGGACGGCATGGTGTCCTCAAGACGGCCGGTCAGCTCGGTCTCGGATGCTCTGCTCTGGTGGTCGTCGCGGTTCCAGGGAACGACCACGCTCACCCAGGGGCGGTGCTCGGAGTCGAAGGCGGAGAGCCGCTGGCGCCGTTCGTCGTCGTGCAGGGCCCATCGGTCGACGAGCAGGACCTCGGGGCGGGACGGCGGCTGTTTGCCGTCCAGGTGGAGGACCTCCTCGTCGAACGAGGTGACGGTGGCCTGGTAGTTGAGTGAGCGCACCAGGTCCTCGGCGAGCCGGGAGAGCGGCTGCGCTGAGACGGGATGGTAGGGATTCCAGTCCAGCGGGGTGTCCCCGTAGTACTCGGAATGCCGGCCGTCGGGCAGATCGTGGCGGGTGGGCGCGGCGACGGTGAGTTTCATCGGGCGCGGCCCCGCACTGGGCGGTCCGAAGGCGCTGGGTATGGCGCGATAGTCGACGGGACGGCAGGGGCCGATGTCCGACGCGTCGGCGACGCTCACAATGCGTTTGGCCAGTTCGTAGACGGCCCGTTCGTACTCCTCGGCGAATATCCGCAGCTTGACGAGTCCGTAGAGCCCGTCGGTCACATAGCGCTCGCCGAAGGCGCGGTGGTTGAACTGCAACCGGGCTGCCGGGCCCGGCAGTTGGTGCGGTGGCACGGGAACCCAGAGGGCGGGGACTATCGCGTCGGCGGTGCGGTTGTTGCGGACCTGCTCCTGGATGGCGCGCTGGGCGAAGGCGTACCACTCCTTGCCGCACATCTCGCTGCCGAAGTAGCGGGGTGAGAAGAGCGGCACGAAGACCCGGCAGGTGGCGAGGACTTCACCGAGCCGCTCCGACCAGCCCTCGCCCGAGCGCAGTTCCCGGTCGATGAAGCCCGCGGGCGCCCCGGCGGGGAGATTGGTCATGGCCATCACATGGGCGCAGAGATCACGGAAGAGCCGCTCGACCCACATGTCGGGGTCGGGTCCGACGGCCCCGTGTTTCGGAGTGTGCGCATAGCTGAGAAAGAAATACGGCCTGTGGTTCGCCGCTCTCGGCTGTTCCGATGCTGCCACTCGGCCCCCCGTCGTCCATGAAGACATCATTCCGGAGGGAAGAGTCTCCACCCCGTCGACGTTCGGTCAATCAACGCCGCTTTTCGGTCATCCACTGCTGCGCGTGCCCCACAGCTTCCCTGATCGGGAACACCATGGCGGCCGCTCTGCCCAGCTTCCCTTCCCGGAGGCTCCCGCGGGGGAAATCGGCGCCGATCAGTTCGAAATCACTGTCGTCGAGTGCGATGTCCCGGTATTCGAACCACTGACGCCGCCCGCCCGTACTGACCACACAGCGGTACAGCTGCGTCGGGATATCCGGAATTCGGTATTCAGCGAGGTGGAAAGAGGTGCACACCCCGAATCCCACATTGATCATCAGCTCCTGCGCACCGGCGGCTGCGAGCCTGCCGAGCGGCGAATCCTCACCGAGGTGGCAGTCGGCGGGATGGTCCTTTACCAGCTCTTCGGCGCGCGCGCCCAGCGCGGCGAACGAGGTCTGCGGATGGCCGCTGCGTACGGCCCCCGGGGAGAGCCTTACGCATTCAGCCAGCCGGCCCATCCCGGGGCACGGCGTGCGGGCGGGATCGAAGGCGGGCATCGCGTCGAGAAAGCGGGCCCTGGCCTCCTCGGTGAGCCCGGCGGTCTGCCGCAGATGGGCCGCCGATGTCGTGGAGTTCTCCGGGGTGAAGGCGGGGACCACCAGCGTCCCGTCATCCCCCAGTACCTCAAGGAGCGCGTCGCGCAGCGCCCGCGCGTCCAGCCCGGTACCGCCGAGCGCGGCGTGCACCAGCAGGGTCGTCCCCTCCGTCACACCGAGCGCGCGCAGCCCGGCGGCCGTCCCGGCTCCGTCAGCCACGGGCGGCCTCCTCCCACTCGTCCCACAGGGCGGCGGCCAGGCTCTTGCCACTGACGGTCAGTTCGGCCGCACCCTCCAGAGCTTCCAGCGCCTGCCGGGTGTGCGCCAGGGTGCGCGCACGGTTCTCTCTCCCGTGCCCCTTCCCGGCCGCCCCCGCGTACGCGGCGAGCGCCACGCCCTCGTAGGCGCCGGCCAGCACCTCCGAGACCGGTACCGGCTCCTGCCGCCAGGGCATCCGGTGCAGCCAGGTGCCGTCCTGGGCGAAGAGATCGGTGACGTCCAGGAGCGCGCGCAGCCCGGCTCTGCGCACCGCGCGCAGCAGCCCTTCGGGGGTGAGACCGGGCAGCGGGACACCGATGGCCCCCAGGCCGTGCCGGCCCACGGCTGGCTCGCCCGCGGTCAGCGGCGTCACCGTGGTGAGCCGGGCCGCGGCCTCCCGCGCGTACCCGGGGACGGCCGCCCGCAGCGCGGACCAGGCGTGCGCGAACCGGCGGCTCCAGTCGGCGGCGCCGGCCAGGGTGAGGCGCTCCCCCACCGGCGTACCGAAGCAGTCGCGGTACGGATCGAGGTCGTCGAGGGCGAGGTCGGGGGCCCCGTCGCAGTCGGTCCGGCGCAGCGGCTGCCAGTCGGCGGTGGCCTCGTCAGGGCGCGGCACACGCAGTTCGGCGGCGGCGCTCCTGACCAGGAAGCCCTTCTCGACGCGGCGGACCTCGGCGTGGCCGCTCGCAGGGGCTCCGGTCAGACGTAACGCCCCGTATGTCGGCAGCTGCAGCAGGCCGCCGGCGTACGGGACGGTGACGGGCAGGTCGAGCCCGCCGCGCAGGGCACCGGCCGCGACCTGGGCGGCGAGCCTGCCCGGGTCGCCGGTCCGGCCCTGCCGCAGCTCGTCCAGGCAACTGAGCAGCCAGCTGCGGGCGTAGGGGTGGGCAAGCACCGTGTCGAGACCGTCGGACCGCTGCTCGACCGCACCGGCCAGTTCCCAGGCCCGTGCCCACTCCTCGCCGCCGCGGCCCGCGAGCTCCGTGTGCAGCGCGGCGAGCAGAGTGCGGGTCAGCTCCTGCTGTCCGGCGTCCAGCTCCCGCAGGTCGGTGAGCGCGGGCGATGTGGTGGCCGCCGCCGTGCGGGACTCGATGCCACGGACCAGCGCCTCCAGGTCGGCGCAGTAGACGCTCTCCTGGTCGAAGGAGCCCGCGCGGTAGCGGTGGGTGTAGAGGCCGCCGCCGCAGGACCGTACGACGGGGCACTGACGGCACTTCTGCCCGACACCGGCGAGGCCGAGCTGGCGGGCGCGGACCCCGGGGTGGGCGGCGACCTCGTCGAAGGTGTGGCTGAAGACGTCGAATCCGGTGAACGCGGCGCCCTCGTACGCGCTCTTGAGCGAGTCGACCTGTTCCAGTGTGCCGTCGGTCTCCACGACCACCAGGTCGGTGGGGGCCAGGCCGAGGGACTCGGTGAGGCTCGGACCGCCGTTGAGGGTGGAGATGACCGACTCGAAGAGCCGTACAGGGATCCGCCGCCCCTGCGCGTCCCAGCGGTCGAAGACCGTCAGGATCCAGTCGGCGTAGGCGGTCGGCGATCCGGCGGGCCGGTGCGGTGGGTCGTCCCAGGTCGCGTGCGGCAGCAGGAAGTCGATACGCGGCGGGTCGAGATCGGTCAGCGCGTCGTATACGGCGACCGGGTCGTTCAGCACGTCGATGGTGCAGAGCAGACCGAGGTCGAGAGGGGCGTACCGGTCCTGGCGGAGCAGTTCGACGGCCCTGAGCACCAGCGGGTGGCTGGTGCGGCCGTCGGCGAAGCGGCGGTGCCGGTCGTTGGAGGCGCGGTCGCCGTCGAGGGAGATACCGACCCGGACGTGGAACTCGTCGAACAGGTCGAGGTAGCGGGGGCTGAGCTGGAGGCCGTTGGTGTGGATCCGGAGGTCGAGCCCGGCGGTCCCCTCCAGGGCCCCGGTGAGCTCCTCGCAGACGCGGCGCAGTCGTGCGGGGCCCGCCAGCAGTGGCTCCCCTCCGTGCAGGATCACTGACACGGAGGGCAGGTCATGGGTTCTGGCATGCTCCGCCAGTCGCAGAGCTGTCCAGTGGATCGCCTCGTCGGAGATGGCCTTGGGCCGGGAGCGCCAGCTCTGGTCGGCATGTTCGTAGACATAGCAGTGGTCACAGGCAAGATCGCATCTGCTGTGGACCTTGAGGACGATCTCGCGGAATGGGACCAGGGGTCCTGTCATTCCGCCAGTCTAGAGCGCGGAATTGAAGGTCGATGCCCGCATGGAACGGCCGGTCGAGACGGAGAGGACCCGGCCGAGCTGCTTGACAGCCTCGGTACCGCGCACATCGATCTCGGCCAGGGGAACGCGCGGCTTCTTGACAGCGGCGGAAGAGGCTGAGGTTACGGACATGGTGAGCCGCCTTGAGGGATGTTTTCTGGACATGGGCAGGAATGCCGATACTTGCACCGTTGCAGTGTCGGCGGGTCGACTTTACTCTCAACCAGACTGATGGCAACTGAGCGCGACCGGACGCAACAAGAACGTCGCACAGAGTGTGCTCCAGAATTGCGGAACATGCCATTCCACCTAAAGAGTGAAGACTGAAGTCGCAGACGGGGGTTCATGTGACGGCGTTTCCCGGCCCTGGGCGGAACCCAGAACGCAGCCTGGTCTTCCGCAATGCCGATCTGCCCGAGCTGTTCCACCGGGCCGACGCCCTTGCCATCGCCCGGCAGGGCGAGGCCGTGGGTTCCACCCGGGCCCAGCTGGTGCTCCTGGTGGTCGGCGCCGCCACGGCGTCCATCCCCTGGCGGGCCGAGCTCGGGGGCGGCTTCCAGGCCATCGGTGTCCTGAGCGCCCTGGCGTATGCCGGGGTGCTGCTGCTGACCTTCAGCACCTCCCGCCGCAAGGCCAAGGCGGAGTGGCAACTCAACCGCTCCGCAGCCGACTTCATCAAGTCCATGTGCTGGCGTTACGCGGTGCACGGGGCACCGTTCGACGCCGGATCGGCCGACGCGGACGCGCTGTTCATCAGCCGGGTCGGGGAACAGCTGGAGGAGCTGCGGGCGGTGGGCTGGGACCAGGAGACCCCGGGGGCCGAGCTGATAACCCCTCGGATGCGTTCCCTGCGGGGCAGGTCGTTCGGGGTCCGCAAGGAGACCTATGTACGGGACCGGCTGATCGAGCAGCGCACCTGGTACCGGCGCAAGCAGGAGGTCTCCCGGGGGGCCGCCTTGCTGTGGTCCAGCGCCTTCGCCCTGCTGACGCTGATCGCCCTGGTCTTCGGGGTGTTGCGCGCCCTCTCCGTCACCGAGAACACCGAGGTCGCCGCCGTGGTGTCGGCCGCCGCCGCCTCGGGGGTGGCCTGGAGCGAGTTCCGCCGCCACCAGCCGCTGATATCAGCGCACGCCCTGGTGGAAGAGAAGCTCAAGGCCCTGCATCTGGAGATGGAGAGCCCCCTCACCGAGAAGCAGTGGTCGGCCGCGGTCTACGAGACCGAGCGGGTCGTCTCACCGCAGTACACCGACTGGCTTGCCCGGCACGGAAGTTGACCGTACGTCACGTACGATGTCCCGCCCCCGGCCCGCCTTCGGCAGCGGCCGTTCTCAGTCGCGTTTCACGCCCTCGCGCCAGATGACCGTCACCGGCTTGCCCGCCTTCAGGGCGTAGTCGACGATGTCTCCCGTACCGCCGAGGCCGCGGGCGGGCAGGCCGTCCCAGACGGCCACCAGCCGGTCGCAGTGGTCGGCGATATAGGCGCCCGCGGCGTAGTAGGCCTCGTCCGTGGAGTGCCGGAAGTCCATCCGGACCTCCTGGGCCGCCCGGCCCCTGAGGCGGCGGTAGCCGGCCAGTTCGCCCGCGTCGCGGAAGCCCAGTTCGTAGTCGCCGCTGGGAATGACCGCGGTCAGTTCGGCGCCGCATTCGAGTGCGATGCCCGCGAAGAGCTGGTCGGCCCCCGCGGCCAGGCTCGACAGGACCTCCAGGGGCCCCTGATGGGCGCCGAGCAGGGTGCGCAGCCCCTCCCGTACATGGGCGATGGCGTCGGGCGGAATACTGCGGTGCCCGGTGACTCCGATGCGCTTCATACGCCCCCGCCTCCTGTGAGCTCCCCGCTCCCCCCGACATCCTCTCAAAAGCGCGCAAGAGCCCCCGCCCGGAATCCCGGACGGGGGCTCTCGCACCCCTGGTGTCGGCGTGGGTCAGTAGACGCTGACCCCGTAGGCGCTCAGCGCCTCGGTGACGGGCTGGAAGAAGGTCGTACCGCCCGATGTGCAGTCGCCGCTGCCGCCGGAGGTGAGACCCAGGGCCTTGGAGCCCGAGTAGAGCGGGCCCCCGCTGTCACCGGGCTCGGCGCAGACCGTGGTCTGGATGAGTCCCGATACGACGTCACCGCCGCCGTAGTTGACGGTGGCGTTGAGCGCGGTGACCTTGCCGCTGTGGGTACCGCTGGTGGAGCCGGTCCTGGTCACGGTCTGTCCCACGGTCGGGTTGCCGGCGCTGGTGATGTCCTGGCTGCCGACGGTGCCGTCGTGCGGCACCGCGGAGTTGGTGTACTTGACGATGCCGTAGTCGTTGCCCGGGAAGCTGGTGCCCGCTGTCGGGCCGATGCTCGTGGTGCCGGAGGAGTTGGTGTACCAGGCGGGGGAACCCTCGGTGCAGTGCCCCGCGGTGAGGAAGTAATAGGTCGAGCCACTGCGCACGTTGAAGCCGACGGAGCAGCGCCACTGCGAGGTGTAGATGGCGTCGCCGCCCTTGAGGAGCTTGTTGAAGGTGCCGGAGGTGCGCTCGACGCGCACCGCACCGGAGTTGGCCCCGGCCCGCTGTTCGATCCGGCTGATCTCCGCCGATGAGACCGAGCTGTCCGCGGTGACGACCACGGTGCCGGTCGCCTTGTCGGTGTACCAGGCGGTGCCCGCCACATCCGCGCTCTGCACCGCGTTGCTCGCGGCTGTGAGCTGCTGGGGGCTGTAGGCCTTGGCCTGGTCGGCGTGGGCGCTGGGGACGGTGAGGGCAGCCGCGACCAGCAGGCCGGACGCCACGGCGATCAGCCGGCCGCGTCTCGCGGGGCCGCTGTGGGGGGTGGTGCGCTTGATCCTCATATCAGTTCCTCCGGAAGAGAATCCGCGGGTCCTTCGGTGGGGGGACCCATGAGGCGCGGCCAAGAGGCACGACGGCGCCAGTTCCGCCGTGTCCCTGACAAACGCGCTGCCTGGAATAGAACGCGACCCGGCCGTCCGGCGCAAGAGCGCCTTCCGGCCGGGCGGCCATCGCGTCGGCCCGGGTCAGTGCGTGAGCGCCCTGCGCTCCCCCGCCGCGACCGCGACCGCAAGGGTGTTGCCCGGCGGCGGGAAGGGGCAGATGAAGTGCTCGGCGAAGGCGCAGGGCGGCAGCAGTGTGCGGTTGAGGTCCACGCTGACCGTGGAGTCGGCGGCCGGTGCGGACGGCCGCAGGAAGCGGAACCGGTAACTGCTCGTACCGCTGGTGGCGTCGGCGAAGACCGCCCACAGCGAGCCGTCCTCCTCCTCGGCCACCTGGAGGGTGTGCTCCTCGCCCGCCAGGCGGAAGACGAGTTCGCCCGAGAGGCCGAGACCGCGGTCGCGGCCGTCGGCGTTGGCGACCTGGACGGTGCGGCTCGCGCCGTACGGCCGGTAGTGGCCGGGGAGCACCCACGCCGGGTCGTACGGGGTGGCCTCGATCCCCGCGAAGGCCCGCCGGTTCGCCGAGTCCGGGTCCCAGACGCGGACCGCCCAGAGGCCCTCCCTGCGCACCACGGCCAGCCGCCGGCCGCCCTGGGCGAGGCGGGCCCGCGCGGCCGGGGCGTGGTCGGCGGTGAGCGCGGCCCGGCCGGTGAACGGCTGCCCGTCGAGCGAGAGCCCGTCGTCGGCGGTGGCCGTCAGCACCAGTTGGTCGCCGGACGCCGCCCAGTGGCCCCCGACGCCCGGGATCCGCCCGTCCGGCGCGTCGTCCAGCCAGTGGGTGCCGGTGAGGGCCAGCGGGCCGTAGGGCGCGGAGACCGCCGCCGTGCGCTCCTCGTGCCACGCCCGCCAGCTGTCCGGTCCGGCGGCCGCCGTGTCCGTGGCCGCTGCCTCCGTGATCTCCGCCTCCGTGGAGTCGGCCGCTGCGTCCACCGGGTCCGCGGGACCGGTGCCACCCGTCCTGTCCGTTCCTTCTGTCATGTGATCAACCCTTCCATACCGGCTCGGCGAGGCCGAGGTGGGAGCGGAGCGTCGTGCCTGTGTACGCGGTACGGAACACCCCGCGCTCCTGGAGCAGCGGCACGACCCGGTCCACGAAGTCGTCGAGCCCGCCCGGGGTGAGGTGCGGGACGAGGACGAACCCGTCGGCCGCGTCGGCCGCCACGAACGCGTGCAGTTCGGCGGCCACCGCATCGGGGGTGCCGATGAAGGACTGGCGCCCGGTGGTCTCGATGACCGTCTGCCGGATGGACAGCCCCTTCTCCTGCGAGAGCGCCCGCCACCTGGCGGCGACGGAGAGCGGATCGGCCACCCTGACGCGCCCCTGGACGAAGTCCGAGCCGGGTTCGGGGTCGGACTCGGGCAGCGGCCCGTCCGGGTCGTACGAGGAGAGGTCCCGGCCCCAGATCTGTTCCAGGGCGAGGATCGCGTTCTGCGGGGAGACCTGCTGCTCGCGGATGGCCGCGGCCCGCTCCGCGGCTTCGGCCGCGGTGTCGCCGAGCACATAGCTGACGCCCGGCATGATCTTCAGCTCCGACGGCTCACGTCCGTACTTCGCGAGCCGCCGTTTGGTGTCGGCGTAGAAGGCCCGGCCCGCCTCCAGGGTGCCGTGCCGGGTGAAGATCACGTCGGCCGACGAGGCCGCGAACTCCCGGCCCTCGTCCGAGTCCCCGGCCTGGATGACGACAGGATGACCCTGCGGGGAGCGCGGGACGGTGAACTCGCCCGCGATGTCGAAGTGCCGGCCCGTGTGGGCGAAGGGCCGCGGGCTGCCGTCGGGGGTCCAGGAGTCCCACAGCTCGCGCGCCGTGGCGACGAACTCGGCGGCGCGGGTGTAGCGGTCGGCCCGGTCGAGATAGCCGCCGCGCCGGAAGTTCTCCCCGGTGAAGGCGTCGGACGAGGTGACCACGTTCCAGGCGGCCCGGCCGCCGCTGAGGTGGTCGAGGGTGGCGAGCCTGCGGGCGAGTTCGTACGGCTCGTTGAAGGTGGCGTTCACGGTCGCCGCCAGACCGAGCTGTCCGGTGACCGCCGCCAGGGCGTTGAGCAGGGTGACCGACTCGGGTCTGCCGACCACGTCCAGCTCGTGGATACGCCCCTGGTACTCGCGCAGCCGCAGCCCCTCGGCGAGGAAGAAGAAGTCGAACAGGCCGCGCTCGGCCGTCCGGGCGAGATGCTCGAAGGAGGAGAAGTCGATCTGGCTCCGTGAGCGCGGATCCGTCCAGACGGTGGTGCTGTTGACGCCCGGGAAGTGCGCGGCGAGATGGATCTGCTTCCGCGGTTCCCGCGGTCCTGTCACGGCTTCCTCCCGGCGACGGCGTCCCGCGCGTGCGGCCGTTGCGGGCCGGCGGGGACCCGCCGGTCCTGCGCGTACCGGCCCGCGGGGCGGGCGAGACCCAGATGCTCGCGGAGCGTCGCACCCGGATAGAAGCGGCGCAGCAGGCCGTGGTGCTGGAGCACCGGGACCGTCCCGTCGACGATCAGCGGGAGGTCGCGCTCCACATCGGCGGGGAGCAGCTGGAAGCCGTCGGCCGCGTCCTGCGCGTACCAGTCGGCGATCAGCCGGGCCAGGCCCACCGCGTCGGCGCTGGTGTGCAGTTCGACCGGGAGCGAGACCAGGACACGCAGCTGGTCGGGGCTGCGGCCGTGGGCGGCCACCCGGTTCCTGATCTCCTCCCTGAAGGTACGGGCGGTCAGCGGATCCTCGGCGCGGACGAGTACGACATCGGCATGACGGACCGCCGCCTCACGGGCCTCGGCGCCGGTTCCGTCGACCACCGTGACGGGGTGGCCCTGCGGCGGTCTGGGCACGATGGCGGGCCCCCGGACGGAGAACGTACGGCCGGTGAAGTCGGTGTAGTGGAGCCGGTCGCGGTCGATGAACCGGCCGGTGACGGCATCGCGGATCTCCGCGTCGTCGTCCCAGCTGTCCCACAGTCTGGCCGCCACGTCGGCGACCTCGCCCGCCTCGTGCCAGAGCTCCGCGCGGGGCGCGGCCTCCCGCCGTCCGAAGAGGGCGGCCTCGGCGGCGGACGCCGACACCGTGGTGCTCCAGCCGGCCCGGCCCCGGCTGACCCAGTCCAGGGTGGCGACGGCCGACGAGACATGGAAGGGCTCGGTGTGGGTGGTGGTGACGGCCGGTACGAGACCGATCCTCCGGGTACGCGGCGCGACGCGGGCGAGCACGGCCAGCGCGTCGGGTCCCGGCCGGGCGAAGGAGTCGTCGAGGGTGACGAAGTCGAGCGTGCCGCGCTCGGCGAGCAGCGCGAGCCGGGTGTAGTACCCGGCGTCGTAACACGGCCGGCCGCCGATCTCGGCGGCGAGGTGGAGAGGGCGGGGCACTGTCATGGTCAGGTGTCCTTTCACAGGACCTTGGAGAGGAAGGCGCGGGTGCGCTCGTGCTCCGGGTGGTCGAGTACGGCGGCGGGCGGCCCCTGCTCCACGATCCGGCCGCCGTCCATGAAGACCACCGTGTCGGCGGCCTCCCGGGCGAAGCCGATCTCATGGGTGACGACGATCATCGTGGTACCGCGCGCGGCCAAGTCCGCGATCACGTCGAGGACTTCACCGACGAGTTCCGGATCGAGCGCGGACGTGGGCTCGTCGAAGAGGAGCAGGCTGGGCTCCAGGGCGAGCGCGCGGGCGATGGCCACCCGCTGCTGCTGTCCGCCGGAGAGCCTGCCCGGGTGGACGTCCGCCTTGTCGGCGAGCCCGACCCGGGCCAGCAGCTCCGCCGCTGCCGCCTCGGCCTGCTTCCTGGGCTTCCCGAGGGCGGCCACGGGGGCCTCGGTGATGTTCTCCAGGACGGTCAGGTGCGGGAAGAGGTGGAAGTTCTGGAAGACGAAACCGATCCGGGTGCGCTGCTTGAGCACCTCGCGCTCGGGCAGTTCGTAGAGGCGGTCGCCGGAGCGGCGGTAGCCGATCAGTGAACCGTCCACGCTGATCCAGCCGCGGTCCACCTTCTCCAGGTGGTTGATGGTCCGCAGCAGGGTCGACTTCCCGGAGCCCGAAGGGCCGAGGACGACGGTGACCTCACCGGTGCGGACCGTCAGGTCGATACCGCGCAGCACTTCGAGGGAGCCGAAGCTCTTGTGCACAGACCGGATCTCGACCATGGCGGGGGCCGGGCCGGGGGCCGGATCCCGCTCGGGAGCCGAGGTGTTCGCCAGGCCGGTCCTGGTCAGGCCGGTCTTGGTCAGGCTCGCTGTCATCGTGCGGTCTCCTTGAGCAGGGTGAGGGCGGCGCGCGCGGTGGCGTCGTTCTGCCGGAAGGCGGGGGCGTTCGTACGCGGTCTCGCGAAGGCGCCGGCCGAGCGGCCCGTGGTGTGCGGGCCGAGCGCGAAGCGCCGTGGATGCGGCCCCGTTCCGCGCTCCACGACCCGCCCGTCCGCCGGGTCCACGACCAGCAGCCCGGCCGTGCTCGACCGCGCCCCGTCCTCGTACAACGCGTTCAGCAGGGCGCTGCGGGTGCGCGCCGGCGAGGGCGCGGGCAGCCTCGCCTCGACCAGGGCGCGGGCCTCGACGCGCGCGCCCGGCACGCTCGCACTGCCCGCGCTGAACACCCCGCGGCTCTCGTCAGCGGTCACGGTGATCCCGGCGCCGAGGAAGCGCACCACCCCGGCCCGCGACAGGGCGAGGAGCCGGCGCAGCCGCGGCCCCGGCGGGCCCGACGCCAGATAGCTGAAGAAGCCGTGCCAGCGGGCGCCGCCCTCTCCGGTGTCGCCGAGGCGGGTCAACTGCCCGTAGACCGAGAGCAGTCCGAGGAAGACGGCCAGGTCCGGGCTGTACGCGGGGTCATGGCGGCGGGTGAGGTCGGCCTCGATATAGCCGCGCAGCCCCTCCTGGAGCGCGTCGAAGGAGTCATGGCGTACGCCGTAGAGCGGCCGGTCGAGCGCCACGGGGTCGAAGCGGTCGGCGGGGTCGGGTACGGCGTCCTCGGCCAGCGCGGCCAGCTCGGCCGCGGTGGCGGCCGCGGCGTACTTCTCCTCGAAGACCGGCCAGTCGACGGTGGTGCGCCCGGGGTGCACGGTGAAGAGGCGGTGGTAGTGGGCGTACCCGAGCTCCCGGTCGATGAGCGGGCGTACCTCACGGTCGAAGTCGACAGGGCCCGGCCCGGCGAGAAGCCCGTCCACCTGCTCCGGGCCGAAGAACCTTGGCAGCGGCGGGCGTTCACCGGTCCAGGTGTAGCCGATCTTGGAGTGGTACGGCACTCCGCGCCGCGATCCGACGTACAGGACCGGCTCCCTGCCGGAGGGCAGGTACTCCCCCCGCGCGTCGAACCGTCCGCCGCGCCCCTCGGTGAGGAGCACCATCAGGTCGACGAAGGCGAGACCGAAGCCGCGGACGACGACCGGTTCACCGGCTTCGAGTACGGACAGGTCGCAGTCGGCGGTGAAGGCGGGCGGCAGATGCACCAGTCCGTGCCGCCGGGCGAACCTGGCCAGCTCCCGCTGTTCCTCGTCGGGGTCGGCGTCGAGGTGGCCGACGGTCAGCACCACCAGGTCCGCGACGACCGGTTCGGCCTCCCCCTCCAGCCACACCTGCTGGCGGCCGTGGGCCGGGCCGCTGACCCGTACCGCGCGCGTCCGGTGCTCGCGCACCGTGGAGCCCGGCGGCAGCGCGGCCACGGCCTCCTCGTACACCCAGCGCAGATAGCCGCTCTGCGCCTGCCGGCTGGGGAAGGACTGCGGGTCGGCCCCTGACCACTCGGCGAAGTCGGGACCCGGCCGCACGGGTCCTTCCAGGGGCTGGGCGGATTCGTCGGTGAACATGGTGACGTCGCCCGCCATGGAGTTCATCCACAGCAGCGGGGACTGGTCCTGCCGCCAGATGCGCCCGCCGCCCGGCGGGTACGGGTCGATCAGGTGGATGTCGAGCGGCCTGTTCCCGTACAGCGAGGGGGCGTTGGCGGCGAGCCGCTCCAGGAAACCGGTGCCGCGCGGCCCGGCGCCGACCACCGCGACGGACGCCCTCACCGGGCACCGCGCGCGTAGTACCGCTCGACGTAGTGCTGCCCGGCACTGAGCACGGAGGTGACGAGCGCGTACCAGAGGGTGGCGACAAGGAGCAGCGGGATGACCTGGTAGGTGCGGTGGTAGACGAGCTGTACGGAGTAGAGCAGGTCCTGTACGGCGATGACGGAGACGATCGAGGTGCCCTTGAGGGTGCCGATGAGCATGTTGCCCGCGGGCGGCACGATCGACCGCATGGCCTGCGGCAGCACGATCCGCCGCAGCCTGCGCAGGCGGCCGAGCCCCAGCGACTCGGCGGCCTCGATCTGGCCCCGTCCGACGGAGAGGATGCCGCCGCGTACGACCTCGGCCGCGTAGGCCGCCTCGTGCAGGGTCAGTCCGACGATGGCGACGGTGACCGGTCCGAGCAGGTTGACGGTCCTGACGCCGAGTATCTGCGGGTAGAGCGCTCCGATGTTGAACCAGAACAGCAGCTGCACCAGGATCGGCGTCGACCTGAAGAGCCAGACGTACCCCCAGCCGACCGCGCGCAGCACCGGGTTGGCGGACAGCCGCATGACGGCGAGCAGGGTGCCGAGGGCGAAGCCGAGCACCATGACGGCCGCCGTGAGCCAGAGGGTCAGGCCGAGTCCGCGCAGTACGGCGGTGGTGGCGAAGTAGTCGCCGACGACGCCCCATTGGAAGGCGTCGTTACGGACGACGGAGGTGAGGGCGCCGGCGAGGAGCACCAGCACCACGGCGGCCGCCGCCCACTGGCCGGTACGGCGGACGGGCACGATGCGCGGCACCGGGTCGTCGTCCGCGGGTGGTGCCAGGGAGAGTGAGGGAAGGGTGTCTGACGACGCGGACATGAGAAGGCTCCGTGGATGCAGAGATCGAACACGGTGGTGCCTTCACGCGATGCGGCAGCGGGCCGAGCCCCTCAGCACGGTCCACTGCTGAAGGTACGGGGCTGGTTACATGCTCTGTCAAGGGTGTCCACACTGTGGGCGTTCCGTCTTGCGGCAGTTGACGGGGAAACGGATGCCTGTTCCACTTGGGCCATGCATCCGCAGCAGTGGCTGGTCACGCGCTCCCACATCGACTTCGGTCGTGTGTGGTCCTCTTCCTGTTGAGCTGACCCCCGCACCCTCTCGCTGCGCGCTCTTCCGCGTACCGCGTCCGCGTTCACTCCAGTGCCCTTTTCCGGGCCCCTTTCACACGGTCCCGCCGCGCATCCGCGGTGCGGCATCGCGCTGATCACTCACGCCTTCACCTGCGCAGCGTCTTTCTCCCCTCCCCTCGCTCTCCCTCGCCTCGGCTCCCCCGCTGTTCCCTTTCTGTTTCCCCCTGCCCGCTCTTCTCCTGCGGGCTGTTCTGGAGATTCCGACATCATGAGCAAGACCCGAAGAGGCGCTGCCTCCGCTCTGATCACCGCGGCCGCGCTGGCCCTGACGGCCTGTGGTTCGGGCGACCCTGCCACCACGGGCAGCGGTTCGAAGTCCGTGGCGAAGTCGGCCGCGCTCCCCACCCGGGACGTGGTCTCGGACCTACGCGCCGATCCCGCGGCCGTCGCGCTGCTCCCCGCCGGCCTGCGGAAAGGCGGCACCCTGACACTGGCGACCGCCGTCGGCGGGACCCCGCCCGGCACCAGTTATCTGCCCGACGGCAAGACCATGGCCGGCCAGGACATCGACTTCGCGGACGCCGCGGCGAGGACGCTCGGTCTGAAGCTGAAGCGCGAGGCCGCCGGTTTCGAGACGATCCTGCCCGCGCTCGACAGCGGCAAATTCGATCTGGGCGTGGGGAACTTCGGTGTGACCGACGAGCGCCGCAAGGCGATCGACTTCGTCACGTACATCAACGACGGCCAGGGCTTCGCCGTACGCGAGGACAGCAAGCTGCGGAAGGTCACCGCGCTGACCCAGCTGTGCGGCCTGAATGTGGCGACCGGCGCGGGCACCACCTTCGAGGCGACGCTCGAAGCGGCGAAGAAACAGTGCGCGGCCTCGGGCAAGAAGCCGTACAAGGTCCAGACCTACGCGGACACCGCCGCGCTCTGGGGCTCGCTCCAGCAGGGCCGCAGCGATGTGGTGATGTCGACGATCAACGGCTTGCGTTTCGCCGTCCGGCAGCAGCCGGGGCTGAGGTTCCTCAATGAGTTCCACCGCCTCGATGTGGGATTCGCCTTCAAGAAGGGGACTCCGCTGGCTCCGGCCTTCCGGGCCGCGGTGAATCAGCTGATCAAGGACGGGACGTACCGGCGCATCCTGAAGAAGTGGGGCACCGTACCGTCCGGGATCAAGGAGTCGCGCATCTCGCCGCCCGAGATCAAGTAGCGCACGGGAGCCGGTCAGCAGCCGTCGCAGGGGCAGCAGCAGTCACAGCCGTCACAACCGCAGTCGCACCCGCCACAGTCACAACCACCGCAGTCGCCGCAGTCCCCGCAGTCGCAGTCGTTGCAGCAGCCCTCGCGCTTACGCCTCGACCAGGGGCCCTCGAACTCGGATGAGCAGCAGACCTGGCAGGTGCAGCAGAGCCCGGTGGCGACGGCGCACCCCGCGAGGAAGCCCCGCGGAGGGCGGCTCTCCTGACCACGGTGCCCGTGCCGGCCGGGGTCGCCGTCCTCCGGGACGCCGGGGTCGGATCCCGGCGGCGAACCGTGGGGTCCGGGCTCCCGGTGGGCGCAGCTCCCGCCGAATACCCGGTCGACTGAGCGCCCGAGTTCATGGGCGAGCAGTACGTGGGCCAGCCGGTCGTCGGCGAATTGGGCGTCCCGCAGTGCGAGCCGTATGCCGTGCAGGGCGTCGTCGCAGAGTCTGCGGGCCTCGCCGGTGGAGGTACCGGTCGCGGTCAGCGGGTTCCAGGCACCCGACGCGGCATCAGATTCCCGGTCCTCCACGGCGTCGAGCAGATGGGCAAGGCGCCCGAAGAGCCGTCCGGCCTCGGAGAGCGGCCGGACGTTCTGCGGTCGGCCGGCGAGTACGGCGGTGTGCGCGAAGGCCGCCGCGGTGGCGGTCTCGGTCGGCTCGGTGACGGTGAGCAGGGGTGTGCCGGGCCCCGCGAGCGCCTCGATCCCGGTCTGCCGGTCGACGGCGTCGACCAGGAGTGCGGTGTCGAACCCGAGCTCGGCACCGGTCCGCGCACCGGCACGGTCCCAGCGGGTGGCGACGCGGCGGGCGGCAGCGGCGACCGGTCTGCGCGCCAGGAGCCCGTCACGGTCGGCGACATGGTCCCGCATCTTGGCCGATGCCAGCACCAGCGAGACCGCGGCGGCGAGCCGGGCGCCCTCGCCCCGTGCGACGGGTGCGGTGCGCATCCCGCGCAGCGGACAGGGGCCCGCGGTCCGCCGATGACCGGTGGGCCGCTCTGTCTGAGCCTCCGTCAACACGGAGACGATCAGGCCGTCGTAGTTGGTGGCGATCCGCGCGAACTGGCCGTGGTCGCCGCGCAGCGCCAGGCAGAGTCCGCAGAGATGGGCCGTCCACTCGGCCCGCAGCCCTGCGGAGAGCCGGTGCGCACAGGGCCTGACGATTCCGAACACGGCGCTCCCCCGAGCCTCTTCCACCGACGCCGCACGGTGTGTGCCGACGTCCCCGGCATCGTAGCGAGCGGCTCTTTCACCCGTACGACCCCACCGTCACCCATACGGCTGGAGACATCCTATTTTCATTCTGTCAGCAGTCGTACGTAGGAAGAAACCTGACGAACCGCCACAACTTCTGCACCAGTACCGTCACGAATGCCCTGCGCGCCGACTATCCACTTGGCGCGCGATCCACATCATGGACGACGATGGGGGCAGAACGCAGAGGGACCGCGGCGAAAGGAGGCGTCCATGGGATCGGTACGCAAGGCGAGTGCCTGGCTGGGGCTCGTCGAGGACAACGACGACGACCGCTACTACGACGACGATTACACGGAGGGCGCCGAGTCCCAGGCTCCGGCCGAGGCGTGGGTGACCGACCCCAGGGTCAGGGTCGCGTCCGAGGCGGCGCAGGCGCAGAGCCGCCGGATCGCGACGATCACGCCCGACAGCTTCCGGGACGCCCGCGGCATCGGCGAGATGTTCCGGGACGGTGTTCCCGTGATCGTCAACCTCACGTCGATGGAGCCCGCCGACGCCAAGCGCGTGGTGGACTTCGCCGCCGGGCTGATCTTCGGCCTGCGCGGTTCGATCGACCGCGTGGCCAACCGGGTCTTCCTGCTGACCCCGTCCGACACGAAGATCGTGAGCGGGGAGGCCGCCGGGCGGTCCACCGAGGACGGCTTCTTCAACCAGAGCTGAGCCGGAGCCGGACCGGCGTCCATCCGCCGCCCGATGTGGTGCGCGAGCAGGATGCCCTTGTGGAGTTCGACCGCCATGTCGGCGAGCTTCGCCTGGGTGAGCTGGAA
>NZ_JBHYWP010000125.1:0-12497 GCF_042751845.1 Streptomyces sp. NPDC059398
CACCGGCTTTGACTCTGGGTGTCGGGTCCTCCCCCCGGTTCTAGGGGGTCCGGCCCCTCTTTAGCGGGTCACTGTGGGCCCCGTGCCCAACTTGGTCCACGGGCAGCGGAGCACTCTCGGCACTCGGCACATATACGAGCGACATAGCGCCTGGCCACTCCGGCCAACCAGCCCCGGGAGCACAGCGTGCATACTGCCCCCCCCAGAAGCTGACGAACCCGGCTGCCGTGTCAGTGGCCAAAACATGTTCCTCAGGCTCCGTGACGAGACCGAGCGGGTGTCCCTGTGGCCTTCACCGATTATTGCCAGAGGTCATGCCCTGGCCTGGCAGTCAAACGAGCCATCGCCACATCCCGCTCCGTCAGGAGGTGAAGGCGAGGTAGGTACCGGCGGTGAGGCCGGAGAAAGTGACGAGTTGGCGTGGTTTGAGGCAGGTGAAGGCCGCGTGCATGGCGATGCCGACTGCGACGGCGTACGGCATCGTCTGCGGGATGAGGAGCGCGGGTGGCAGTGCGATCTCCGCTGCGATGGCGGTGGCCGCGACCGTACGCCAGAGACAGACGTCCCGATGGGTGAGGTTTCCCATGTGTCGGCGGATCAGGCCGGGGACGGCGTACTGGAACCGGCGGTGGGGCAACTGGTCACGGACCTGGGTGTAGGTGTGGATCCACTGGGCGAGGTAGAGGCCGCTGCGGAACTGGGGAGAGCGGAGTTTCTGCCAGGCGCTGTTCCAGTAGATGTCGGTGGTGATCAGCACGATCAGGCACTGGGCCCAGGTGTTGGCCGTGCTCGGATCGTGCTCGATGGTCAGGCCGTGGCCGAGGTCCCCGGCGAGCAGGAGGCAGGTGCCGGTCAGCAGGGTGTAACGCACCGCGTTGGGACTCCTGAGGTAGAGCAGTTCCATGGCGGCGCCGGTCAGGACGATCAGCAGCGACAGGCGTGGTAATACGAGCCCGGCGGCCAGGGTGAGGGCGGCGATCGTGCGGATGATCAGCGCGGGCCGGTAGACACCGGCAAGGAGGTGGGCCCGGCGGGAGCCGAAGCGCTCTTCGGCGAGGTGGAGGCTGAGCGAGCCGGGAGCAAAGCGGTCCCAGCCGCCCTGCCCGAAGGAGAGGGCGTACCGGGCGGTGAGGACCGTGCCGAAGAGGATGCGGAACCACTGGATGCGTCCGGGATCGGTCGGGTGCTGGAATCCGGAGGCGATGGCCTCAAAGAACCACACGGCTGTCCCTCACCTCCACGCGTTGTTCGCCTCGGCCTGTCAGGACGCGGCCGGTGCCGTCGATCCGTTCGTAGTGGCCACTGCGGGTGAGGTGATCGAGGATCGCCTGGAGCTGGGGTGGTCCGAGGATGAAGGAGCCGGGCGAGAGGTGGTCGTAGACGTTCACCGGCTCGGTGCGGCCGTCCTTGGCGGTGCCGGTGAGCGAGACGATCGTGAAGGTGGCCCGGCAGAACATCTTCCAGCGAAGCCAGCGGCCGGGCAGGGAGGTGAAGCCGGTGATCATCCAGGCCACGAGGGTGCAGGCGATGGCGGTCTGGACAGCGGACAGCACGGATGGGGGCATGGCGAGGACCTCCGTGTCGGGAGGGTGAAGGTGAAGTGCGGTGGGCCCGTGTCCGGGGCGCCCGCGGGGGTCAGCGCTCGGGCTTGGGGGGCCGCTGCATCAGCGCGGCCGCGGCCTGGTCGAGGGTGACCGTCTCGTGCAGCAGGGCGGAGATCACGTCGGTGATCGGCATCTCGACGCCGTGGGCCTGTGCCAGTGCGAGGATCGCCTCCGCGCTCTTGACACCCTCGGTGGTCTGCCGGGTGGCGGCCGTCGTCTGCTCGACGCTCAGGCCCTGGCCGAGGTGGGTGCCGAAGGTGCGGTTCCGGGAGAGGGGGGAGGAGCACGTCGCCACCAGGTCGCCCAGCCCGGCGAGCCCGGCAAGGGTGGCCGGGTGGGCGCCCATGGCGGTCGCGAGGCGAGTGGTCTCCGCGAGTCCCCGGGTGATGAGCATGGCCTGCGCGTTGTGGCCCATGCCCATGCCGGAGGCGATGCCGACTGCGAGGGCGATGACGTTCTTCACCGCGCCACCCAGCTCACAGCCGGTCACGTCGGTGGACGTGTAGGGCCGGAAGTACGGGGTGTGGCAGGCGCGCTGGACGCGGTGGGCTGCGTCCTCGTCGGGGCAGGCGATGGTGGCTGCGGCGGGCTGGCCGTCCATGATCTCGCGGGCCAGGTTCGGCCCGGAGAGCACGGCGACCCGGTAGGCGGGGATGCCGGTCACCTCGGTGATGACCTGGCTCGCCCGGAGGCCGGAGCCGATCTCGATGCCCTTCATCAGCGACACGATGACGGTGTTCGGGCCGATGTGCGGGGCCCAGGCGGCGAGGCTCGCCCGCAGGGACTGCGCGGGGATGGACAGCACCAGGAAGTCCGCGCTGTCCAGCGCGGCGGCGGGGTCTGTGGTGGCCGTCAGGGTGTGGGGCAGCTCGACGTCCGGGAAGTACCCGGGGTTGTGGTGGCTGGAGTTGATCGCGTCGGCGATCTCAGCGCGCCGGGCGTGCATCGTCACGCTGGTGCCGGCGTCTGCCATGATCTTGCCGACGGCGGTGCCCCAGGATCCGGCCGAGAACACGGCCGCACGGACGTGATGCTGGTTCACTGCGGGGTCCTCTCGCCGGGCGCGGGCCTGTCGCCGGTCTGGAGGCCGGGCCGGGTCATCCTATCGACCGCCCCCACTACTGCCGGTGCGTCCGAGGCGGGGAGACGCCGCAGCGTCAGCAGGACGGCTCGGCGGTCGCCCAGGGTGGGGAGCTTGTGCTGTGCTTCACGGAGCATGTTCTCGGCCGGGGCCTCGCCCAGTTCGCGCCGCAGCTGGTCGGCGTGGGCGATCCACAGCCGGTAAAGCCGTTCCCACATCGCGGGTTCGGCGGGCCGCTCGTCCAGGTGCTCCTGCGTCAGCCCGGCGGCCTCCACTTGCTGGTGCCATGCCGGGTCCGCACCGCGCCGCAGCGCGCGGGTCACGACCAGACGGCTGCCGGGGGCCAGGATGCGGCCGAGCTCACGAAGCGCGTGCCCGCGGTCGGCGCGTCCGAGGGCGTCCACGCACACGATGCCGTGGGCACAGCCGTCCGGGAGGCCGGTGTTCTCCAGCTCGGCGACGCGGAAGACGGCGCGGTCGGCGGCCGGGCCGAGGAAGTGGCCGCGGCGGGCGGCTGCCTGGACGGTGGCGACGGGCGAGAGGTCGAAGGCGGTGAGGCGGACGGCGAGGGCGCGGGCCAGCCACAGGCCGATGCCGCCTGCGCCGCATCCGGCGTCCACGAGGACCTGGCCCGGACGCATCCGCAGCCGCCCGGCCAGCAGCCCCAGCAGAGGCCAGTCGCAGGAGCTGGAGGCAGCGACCTCCACCGGGTAGTCCTCGCCCATCGCCTCGGCGTACAGGCGGGCGACCAGATCGGTGCGGGCGCGGGCGGCGTGGAAGGCGTCGTACTGGGCGGAGCGCTGTCCAGCCGTCATCCCGCGCGGCGGCGCCGTGGTGGTGGACTTCATCGGGGCATCGACCTCCTGATGCGTGAGCGGGTGCCGGGGCAGAGGACCTGCACGGCGTGGACAGGGCAGCCTGGGGAGGACAGGTCCAGGGCCACCGGTTCGTGCCCGGTGACGTGCGCGACCTGCCGGGCCACCGCCGTCACCTGATCGGCGAAGCCGCCCCCGGCCAGGGTGAAGTGGGCCGCCGCAGCCGTCCACGGCGCGAGCCCGGCGGACTGCGGCGGATGGAAGGGCGGGGTGTCGAAGCTGCCCGGGTCGGCGGGCAGGTCGTCCCGGGTCCCGGCGATGGCGGTCAGCCGGGACTGGGCGGCCTCACTCACCGCCCGCGTCAGCGCGATCCCAGGGACGCTGTGGCAGCCGCCGCCGGCAAAGACGACGGGACAGTCCTCCGACCACAGGTAGGCCACGCACACCGGCAGCCCGTACGGGCCGTCCACCAGTGCGACCTCCAGCGCCATGCCCGCCGCCGCCAGGCGGGCGATCAGCTCCCCGCCGTGCGGGTCGTCAACCGTCTGGGGGCCAATCAGCGTGCGCCGCGCTCCGCCCGCCTGCCCGTCCCGGTGCAGTACATCGCGCTCCACCACCTCGAACAGGGCATGTAGCAGGGCCTCCTCGCGGGAGTTGCCGCAGGCGAGGCCGGTGCTTGTCGCGCGCAGTACGTCCGGGGTCCACTGCGGGCGATGCCCGCGGCGGCGGACCAGGTCGACCGGCAGCAGCACCTTCGCCCCGCTCACCAGGCCGGTACCGGCCGCCCACTCCCACACCAGCCGGGACAAGACGCGCTCCGGGTACGGGACGGCCATCGGCAGCGCGGTCACGGGACAGGCGGGGGCGACCTCGGCGGCCGGGCCCACCGCGGCGACGGGCAGCGGCTGCTCGACGTGCCACAGTTCGATGGCCTCCATGACCGCCGACAGCTTCGCCAGCAGGGGCGTTGCGCCCTTGCCCTGCGAGGTCGACAAGGTCATGGAGGCGGGCCGGATCGCGGTGAAGACCGGAATCCCGACGCAGTCCAGACCAGTCAGATCGGCGACCCGGGTGATACCGAACTCCGGCAGCCGTCCGGACAACGCGTCCCAGGTTTCCTGCGGTGTGCGGGCGCGCACCGTGCCCGGCAGCGCCACCAGCTCCTCAGTGCCCACCACGGGCCGCCTCCGTCCTCTTCGTCTCTTCCACGTATCCGGGCACGAGCCGCTTGGCCGCCGAGACGGCTCGCGCCCCGCAGACCAGCCCACGCGCGGATGCCTCCGCGTCGAACTCCCGCTCAGGGCATCCCCACACCCCGAGCAGGAGCTCGCGGGTCACCTCCTCACGCACCGCCGCCGAAAATCCGGGCCGGCTGCGGCGAGCCTCGGCATACCGGGCGACCGCCTGCCGGTCCTGCGGACTCTCGCCGGCCAGCAGCAGCTCCACCGTCCGCTCGTCGCGCAGGTCGACCGTGGGGTGGAACACGCGGTCTGCGGACAGCGCCCCGCCTGTCACCTGTGCCAGGCGCTCGGCCAGCACCAGCCCCCGCCCACCGTCAGCCGGGTGCCGGGAGAGATGTTCGAGGTAGGCCGACCACCTCTCGTGGAACGCGGGGTCGAAAACCTGCTGGTAGACGAGGCGGTCCTCGGTGGACAGCACCAGGCCGTCCACACAGCTGCCGGTGAAGGCGTTGGACCAGCGGCGGAAGTACGCCGTATCCCATACCGGCAGCTCGACGACGGCCCGGTCCGGGGCTGCGGCGCCGTCGACGGCGGCGGTGACGGCGGCGAGCGCGTCGACGCGCTTGAGGTCGCCGAAGTGCCGGTCCTGCTCACGCTGCTCGGCCAGCCACCCGGCGAACCCGGTCTCGCTCTGGCTGCGGCACACGGCCCGCACCGCGGCCCAGGTGCGCTGCGGGTAGTAGACCGCGCGCAGCGCCTCCAGCAGCCCGGCGGCCCGTGCACCGTCGAGGACCCCGGCCGAACGGGCGAGCAGAAGGGCGTGCCGGAGGTTGACCAGCGGCCAGGTCAGCGCGCCGAGCTCACCGTCCGGGGCCTGGCCGACCGCCACTTCGTCGTCGCCGTCGATCTCCCCCGAGGCGTAGGCGGCGTAGACGCTACCGATGCCGAGCATCCCGAACGGCGCCAATTCGGCGGCCCTCAACGCGCCGATGCTCGCCGCCCCGATCACCCCGACACCCCGGCCCATGACGGCGAGGATCTCTTTGTGCCGCAGCGCCGGAGCCTGGTGGTACACCCCGTCCACGAGCACCACCGTGTCACCACCACCGATCGCGGTATCGAACAGGTCGCCGTGCCGGGCCGGCGGAAGCACCCGCACGCCGGGCGCGGTGAGTACGGGTTCGGACGCCAGCAGCGTCGGCCCGACGAACACATGAATCACTACGGCCTCCTCCACGATGAAGCGCGAAGGGCGCCCCTCCGCGGGCCCATAAGCACACGAGACAGGAAGGGCGCCCAGGTCAGGACGCGAACGGGAGAGGGGACTACTCCTCGTCCTCGACGTCGACGGCGACCACCACGGGCCCGGTGATCTCCTCGGTCCCCTCCATCGAAGCCGAGGTGCTGGCGGCGGCGATACCGGACTTGGACTGCTCCATGGGATGTCTCCTTCTTGCCGATTTCGGCGGTGCGGACAGGCTGCCCGTACCGGTCGTGCCGCAGGCCCGGGGCTGGTTCGCCCAGCGGGGCCCGCCTGCCCGCCCCTGACCGGGGCGGGAAGTCTTCAGCCGCTGGTGGTGCGGTTAATCAGCGGCGATCCACTCCCTGCCTGCGCCCGCACGCCGCAGGAAGACCGCACATGGGGTGACTTGCCAGATGGCGGGGTCCTCCCACTCGCCGTGTGGCGGCTGCGACCAGTCAACGACCTCTGACGTTCGGTAGTCGGCTGCCAGGCTGTATGCCAGGGTGTATGCCAGTAACGAGGGGGCGCCCGTGACGGAACAGGCATACACACCAGGGCAGTTGATCAGAGAGGCCAGAGAGTTCCTGCGCTGGTCGCAGCAGGATGTGGCGGACGCCCTGAACACCGCGGCGGGGACCGTGAGCCTGGGGCGGCACAGCGTGTACCGGTGGGAAGCCGGACTTCGGCTGCCGCAAGAGTGGTGGCCCCTGCTCTGCCAGGTCCTCGGCGTCCCCGAAGAGGCCATGGAAGCGGCCATGGCCCTCGCCGTAGCAATGCGCGGCGGCAACCAGACCCTCGTTCCCGCGGCCCTGACCAGCGGCCTCTGGGACCGAGCCGACGCCGGTACACTCGCGGCCATGCTCGACGGCGACCAGGCGGTGACGGCGGACAACGCGACCGCCATCGCCCACGCGTGGCTCGTGACACCGCCACCCCAGATCGTGCACCAGCGCGCAGGCCGCCGGATCGGTACAGAACTCCTCGCCGACCTCGACCAACGCACCGTCCGGCTACGGCGCCTCGACGACTTCGCGGGCGTCACCGTGCTGCTTCCGGCGGTGTTACAGGAGTTACGGGAGACGGTGAAGCTCGCCCGGGAAGCCTCCTACACCGAGGAGAGCGGGCGCCGCCTGCTGGCGTTGCTCTCCGAGCAGGCCCAGCTGGCGGGCTGGGTGACCTGCGACGCCGGCCGAGTGGACCAGGGTGTGAGCCTGTATCTCACCGGGGTCAAGGCCGCCCACGCTGCCGGGGACCGCACACTGGCGGCACTGAACCTCGGGTGTGCGGGATACGCCTACGCCAACCACGGCAAGGCGGCCGAAGGACTTCTGATGGCCCGCTCCGCGCTGGCCGGCTGCGAGGGGAGCGCGAGCCCGCTGGAGCGCACCCTCCTGCTGGACAAGGTCGCGTGGACGGCCGCCATGGCGAGCGAGGTCCGGGAAGCGGAGACAGCCGTGAAACGCTCGACCGCATCTCACGACGATGTCGACGACCACGCCGAGCGACCCGACTGGCTGTACTGGTGTTCACGGGACGAGTCGGACGTGATGGCGGGCCGGGTCTTCACCGAGACCCACCGGCCGCTGCGGGCCGTCCCCCTCCTGACGGCCGCACTGGAGCGCTACGACACCACGCACGTCAGGGAAATCGCGCTGTACTCGTCGTGGCTGGCCCAGGCGTACGTCAACGCCAACGAGATCGACGAGGCCGTGGCAGTCGCCTCACGGGTCTACGACCTGGCCGCCGCCTCGGACTCACCGCGCGCCGTACGGCGCCTGGACACCGTCCTGCATGCCCTTGCCCCACACCGGGACACCCCTGCGGTGCGCGACCTCCTGGAGCGCGCCGCGCCGTAGCGGGCAGGCACACGTCTGGAGGTGCTCCGTCGAGCGGATGTCGCAGTTCCCGAACGTCGGCGGAGATAGATGCGCAGTTCCTTCTCGATCGCATCCTTGTCGCAATCCTCCACGCCTGTCCTGTTACGCACGGACTCCAGCGCGTAGGTCTCGAAGCGGTAGCGGGCCTCGTCAGGCTCATCGGCCGCGGGATCGATGTACCCCCTGCCCTTCACCCAGCCCGGCGGCCACTGCTGGCCTTGCTCATCCACGGACTTCTTGAAGACCTTCGCCGAGTCCACGTCGTCGAACCGCTCGGTCCGGAAGGGCCCCGAACGAACGTCCCCCAGACGCCACTTCACCTGACAGCTGGTGATCTCTCCGGCGGCATTCTTTCGCTCTGCGATGTACGCCGTGAACGCACAGCAGGCGCACCGTGCGCCCAAGGGAGCAGAGGGTGAGAGCGGTTCTGAGTGGTTTCCGCTGAGCGGCGCGTGTACCCGGTGTGGTGCCCGGAACCGGACTTGAACCGGTACGCCCCCGAGGGGCAGCGAGGTTTAAGCTCGCCGTGTCTGCATTCCACCATCCGGGCAAGACGCGCGGCACCGCATTCGCGATTCAGAGACTATCCGGACGCGCCGTCCGGTCACCGGAGCCTTAACCCGATGTTGTCTTATTTTATTGATGCCTGAAGGCCCGTCAGCGAGTGGATGCGCCATCGGCACATGCCGCACGCGGTGACCGGCCCGTACCGGGGGGTACGGGATTGACGGAAAGTCGCCGGTACGGTGGCTCCGCCCAGGCGCCGGCGCAGTGCGCCCCGGCATCGCCATCGACCCTTCCGGCCCCGCCCAGGCGCCCCGGTACCCGCGGGGGACGGCCTCAGGGGCGGTGTCATACCGGAGGAGGAGGCGGCGCCCTCGCGGTCACTCTCAAGAGGGCCACAGGAACGGGCATGCGGACGGACGTTCCGGCGGCGGGCGGCAGACAGGATGAAGAGGTCCCCGCATCCCGTTCCGAACAGGAGCTCCCCGTGACCTCGACCACCACCGCCCGCCGCGCCACCGCGGTGGCCGCCCGCGCCACCGAACTCTCCAAGGTGTACGGCCAGGGGGAGACCCAGGTGGTCGCCCTGGACGGGGTCTCCGTGGACTTCCGGCAGGGCGAGTTCACCGCGATCATGGGCCCGTCCGGTTCGGGCAAGTCGACGCTGATGCACTGCGTCGCCGGCCTCGACACCTTCACGTCGGGCTCCGTACGCATCGGTGAGACCGAGCTGAGCACCCTGAAGGACAAGCAGCTCACCCAGTTGCGCCGGGACAAGATCGGCTTCATCTTCCAGGCCTTCAACCTGCTGCCCACGCTGACCGCGGCCGAGAACATCACGCTGCCGATGGACATCGCGGGCCGCAAGCCCGACAAGGCGTGGCTGGCGAGCGTCATCGAGATGGTGGGGCTCAAGGACCGGCTCAGCCACCGGCCCACGCAGCTCTCCGGCGGCCAGCAGCAGCGCGTCGCGGTGGCCCGCGCGCTGGCCTCGCAGCCCGAGATCATCTTCGGCGACGAGCCCACCGGGAACCTGGACTCGCGCTCCGGCGCCGAGGTACTCGGCTTCCTGCGCAACTCCGTACGGGAGCTGGGCCAGACCGTCGTCATGGTGACCCATGACGCGATGGCCGCCGCCTACGCGGACCGGGTCATCTTCCTCGCCGACGGCCGGATCGTCGACGAGATGCTGTCGCCCGGCGCCGATGCCGTACTGGACCGGATGAAGGAGTTCGACGCCCGCGGCCGGACCAGCTGACCCCGCCGCGCCGCCGCTCCCGCCCCGGACCAGCCGACCGCACCATCCCGGCCGCCCCACCCGGGACCGGCCGAGCGCGCCCCGGACCAGCTGCCCCCGCCGCGCTCCCGCCCTCCCCGCCTGCTCCTCACCTCAGGACTGACACCCACCATGTTCCGTACCGCCCTGCGCAATGTGCTCTCGCACAAGGCCAGGCTGCTGATGACCGTCCTCGCCGTGCTGCTCGGCGTGGCCTTCGTCTCCGGCACCCTGGTCTTCACCGACACTCTCAGCCACGCCTTCCGCAACCAGTCGGCCAAGAACTACTCCGACGTGGCCGTCGCGGTCACCTCGTACGCGGACTCGGACAACCCCAAGAAGGCCCCCGGGGTCAGCGCGAAGACCCTGGACCGGATCAAGGGCCTGGACGGCGTCACCTCGGCCACCGGGCGCGTCTCCGGATTCGCCGGCGTCGCCGACCAGAAGGGCAAGCTGATCGGCAACGGCTGGTCCAACGAGGGCGGGAACTTCTCCCCCGGCGCCCACGGCAAGGACAGCCGGTACGCGTTCACCGACGGCTCGGGCCCGGCGCGGAGCGGCCAGATCGCGCTGGACCGGGACACCGCGGACAAGGGCGGCTACCACGTCGGTGACACCGTGCGGGTCGCGACCAACGGGCCGGTGCGTACGTACACCCTCTCCGGGATCTTCACCACCGACGACGGCGCGGTCGGCGCGGGCGGCAGCCTGGTCCTCTTCGACACCGCGGTCTCGCAGAAGCTCTATGTGCAGCCCGGCTGGTACAAGGACGTCGACATCACGGCCTCCCCCGGCGTGTCCCAGGCGAAGCTCCTCTCCGAGGTCAAGCCGCTCCTCCCGGACAACGCCGACGCGCAGACCGGCAAGCAGCTCGCCGACGACCAGGCCAAGCAGATCACGCGGGAGATGTCGGGGCTGAGCCAGATGCTCCTCGGCTTCGCCGCGGTCGCGCTCTTCGTCGGGATCTTCCTGATCTCCAACACCTTCACCATGCTCGTCGCCCAGCGCACCAAGGAGCTGGCCCTGCTGCGCGCCGTCGGCGCCTCCCGCAAGCAGGTCACCCGCTCGGTGCTCGCCGAGGCGCTGGTGGTCGGTGCGGTCGCATCCGTGGTCGGCTTCGTCCTCGGCATCGGGCTGGCCGTGGGGCTGCGTTCCGCGATGGGCTCGTTCGGGGCGAAGGTGCCGGGCGGCCCGCTGATCGTGGCGCCGAGCACCGCGCTGGCTGCGCTGCTCGTCGGTGTGCTGATCACCATGCTCGCCGCCTGGCTGCCCGCCCGCAGGGCGGCGAAGATCCCGCCGGTCGCCGCGATGGGCAGCGCCCATCTGCCCGCCACGACGAAGTCCCTGGTGGTACGGAACTCGATCGGCGCCGTCATCACGCTGATCGGCGCCGCGGTGGTCCTCGCGGGTGCTTCGGCCGGCTCCGGTGGCCGGACGATGATCGGCGTCGGTGCCTTCCTGGCCCTGATCGGCGTGATCGTGCTGATCCCGCTGCTCTCCCGTCCGGTCATCGCGCTCGTACGGCCGCTGCTGACCCGGGTGTTCGGGGTGTCCGGCAAGCTGGCGGGGCAGAACGCGGTCCGTAACCCGCGCCGCACCGGGGCCACCGCCTCCGCGCTGGCGATCGGTCTGACCCTGGTCACCGGACTCACGGTGATCGGTGTCACGGTGGGCCAGTCCGTGGACCGGATGACCACGGACAACTTCAAGGGCGACTACATGGTCGAGATGGCCAACGGCATGTCGCTGACGCCCTCCACCGTCACCGCGCTGGAGAAGGCGAAGGGCGTCGCCGCGGTCTCCCCGCAGACCGGCAGCCAGATCATCATCGACGGCAGCGACGAGGCGGTCTCCGGGGTGAAGCCCGGTGACATCCAGCAGGTGCTCGACCTCCCCGTGGTCTCGGGCTCGCTGGACTCACTCGCCCAGGGCCGGATCGCCGTCGAGCAGAAGACGGCGGAGAAGAAGGGCTGGAAGCCCGGCAGCAAGGTGTCCGCGAAGTACCTCGACAACAAGAAGGGCTCGCTGACGGTCGGCGCGGTCTTCAAGGAGAACCAGTTCGTCTCCCCCGTCCTGGCCTCCACGTCGGTGCTCGCCCCGCACGAGGAGAAGCCGGAGATCCAGCAGATCCTCGTCAAGACGGACGGCGGCGCCGGTGAACAAAGCCTGGTGGACGCGATGGGCGGCAACCCGGCCATCTCCGTCCTGGGCAAGCAGGAGATCCGCAACGCCATGGGCGGCATGATCAACACCACCCTGAACGTCATGTACGGGCTGCTGGCGATGGCCCTGATCATCGCGGTACTCGGTGTCATCAACACCCTGGCGATGTCGGTCTTCGAGCGTCAGCAGGAGATCGGGATGCTGCGGGCGATCGGCCTCGACCGGGTCAAGGTGAAGCGGATGATCCGGCTGGAGGCCGTGGTGATCTCGCTCTTCGGCGCGGTGGTCGGGATCGCGCTGGGGACCTTCCTGGCCTGGGCGGTCGGCCAGACCATCAAGGGGTCCATCCCGCACTACGTCCTGGTCATGCCGTGGGGCCGGATCGGAGTCTTCCTGCTGCTCGCGGCGTTCGTCGGGGTGCTGGCCGCCCTCTGGCCCGCCCGCAGCGCGGCCCGGCTGAACATGCTGACCGCGATCAAGACGGAGTAGGAAGCAGGAGCAGGGAGTAGGCGGGCCGCCACAGGTCATACGCAGCAGCACGGAGGGGCCGGGCCGGCCCAAGATAGCCGCGGGCCCGCCGGGGGGGGGCGGGGGGGGTTAAACCCGGGGGGGGCGGGGGGGCGGGCCCGGCGGCGTGGAGAGCACGAGCGTTTTTCCCGCGCGGGTGATCCCATTTTCCCCGCCCCGCGGGAAACCCCGCCGGGCGCGGACCCCGGGTTCGGCCTCGACGCGCAGTGGAACGACGACTTCCAT
>NZ_JBHYWP010000125.1:12507-14309 GCF_042751845.1 Streptomyces sp. NPDC059398
GGCCGCCGCCACCCCAAACTCCACCCCCGCCCGGCGCCCCGGAACCCCCCGCTGGCGCGCGCCCTCCCGTGCTGCTCGGTGCGGTGCGTACTCTCCCGTGCGGTCCGGTGCGTGCTGCCCGGTGCGGCGCGTGGAACGCCGTGTGGTGCGTGGAGCGCCATGCATGTGATGCGTGGAGCGGCCGTACCGTACGGGTCGTGCGCCTCCGTACCGCCGCCCTTCCGTACATACCGCGTCATGCCGTACGTACCGTGCCCCGCCGTGCGTCTCCCGGCCGGTCAGCGCCAGTCGCGGGCCCGGCGCGGCAGCCCCGACGCCCCGCCGTCCGGGGTCTTCACGGCCAGCACCTGGTTGACGCCGATCCGGTTGTTCTCGAAGGCGAGCGCCGACGCGGCCATGTAGAGCCGCCAGACCCGGGCCCGGCCCGGACTCGTCAGCCGGACCGCCTCCGCCCAGCGCGCCTCCAGATTGGCCACCCACTCCCGCAGCGTCAGCGCGTAGTGCTCGCGGAGCGTCTCGACGTCCCGGGCCTCGAAGCCGGCCTCCTCCAGGAGTTCCACGGTCCGGCCGAGCGGCGACAGTTCGCCGTCCGGGAAGACATAGGCGTCGATGAACGCGTCGATCTCGTACGCCGATTCGTCGCGCTCGGGGCGGCGGGCGATCTGGTGGTTGAGCAGCCGGCCGCCCGGCTTGAGGAGCGCGTACAGATCGTCCGCGTACTCCCGGTAGCGCACCGAGCCGACGTGTTCGGCCATCCCGATCGACGAAATCGCGTCGTACGGGCCGTCCTTGACGTCCCGGTAGTCCTGGACCTGGATCTCGATACGGTCGGTCAGGCCCTCCTCGGCGATGCGCTTGCGCGCGTACGCGGCCTGCTCGCGGGAGAGGGTGACACCGGTGACCCGCGCCCCGTACTCACGGGCGGCGTGGATCGCCATCGAACCCCATCCGCAGCCGACGTCGAGCAGCCGCACGCCCTCCTTGAGCGCGAGCTTGCGGCAGACCAGGTCGAGCTTGTCGCGCTGGGCGGTCTCCAGCGTGGAGTCCTCGGCCCAGTAGGCGCAGGAGTAGACCATGGAAGGCCCGAGCACCAGCTCGTAGAAGTCGTTGCCCACGTCGTAGTGGTGGCTGATGGCCTGCTTGTCGCGGCGCTTGGTGTGGACCGTGCCGCGGCGGCGTCTGATCTCCTCCGCGGGCGGGGGCGGTGGGGGCAGGATCCCGCCGATGTCCAGGAGCCCGCGGGCCGCGGCCCGCAGCTTCGGGTCGAGGAGCGGGAGGCGCGCCTTCTTCAACTCCGCCGGGTCGTCGCGCTCCCAGATGAGTCCGGCGAGCAGATCGAGCGCCGCGTACAGGTCGCCGTCCACGTCGATCTCACCGGCGACCCAGGCGCGGGCCAGGCCCAGCTCCCCCGGTTTCCACAACAGCCGCCGCAGAGCCCGCCGGTGACGGATCACCAGGACGGGCGTTCCCGGCGGACCCGACTCGCTTCCGTCCCAGGCCCGGATGCGGACCGGGAGCGGGGCTCCCAGCAGCTCCTCGGCGAGAGTGGTCAGCCGCAGCGCGGCGTCGGCCATGGCGCACACCTCCGTACAGATGGAAAAGGCTCAGCAGTAGGTAAACACCGAACACCCGCCGCCACAGTCCCAATACCACATAACAGGAGCGTAAAATCCGTGGTGGATACATGTACATCTGTCCAGGTACGCCGAGGGGGGGGGGCCCCCACAGAGAGGCGGGGGGCGGACCCCGGAGCGAGATCACCAGAGGGGGCGAGAGCTCTGGAGTTGAGTGGGGGTTGGGGT
>NZ_JBHYWP010000125.1:14319-21027 GCF_042751845.1 Streptomyces sp. NPDC059398
ACAAGTGTCCCTCCACGGCGCGGGGCCCCCCCCCCCCCGGGGGGGGGGCCCCCCCCTCGGACCTGAACGAACCTGCTGTGCTACCGGGTCAGGCCTTGGCCTTCTCGGCGTCGGACTTCGTCCCGGCGTCGGGCTTGCCCGGCTCGGGAACGGCTGCCGCGGGACGGGGTGCCGGCTTGGCCGCCTCGTAGAACTCCTCGCGCGGAGTCTCCATGGCGCCGAGCGAGACGACCTCGCGCTTGAGGAACATCGCGAGCGTCCAGTCGGCGACGACGCGGATCTTGCGGTTCCAGGTCGGCACCGCGAGGCCGTGGTAACCACGGTGCATGTACCAGGCGAGACGTCCCTTGAGCTTGATCTTCATCTTGCCCATGACGATCATCGCGACGCCCTTGTGCAGGCCGAGGCCCGCCACCGCACCCTTGTTGGCGTGCTCGTAGTCGCCCTGCGGGAAGCCGCGCATGCCCGAGATGACGTTGTCGCCGAGGACCTTCGCCTGGCGCAGCGCGTGCTGGGCGTTAGGCGGGCACCAGGCGTTCTCGACACCGGCCTTGCGGGCGGCCATGTCCGGGACCTGCGCGTTGTCGCCCGCGGCCCAGATGTAGTCCGTGCCCTGCACCTGGAGCTTCTCGGAGGTGTCCACGTGGCCGCGGGGGCCGAGCGGCAGACCGTAGCGGGCCAGGACCGGGTTCGGCTTGACGCCGGCGGTCCAGACGAGCGTGTCGGCGTCGACCTCAAGGCCGTTGTTCAGCACCACGTGACCGTCGACGCAGGAGTCCATACCGGTCTTGAGGTAGACCTCGACCCCGCGGGACTCCAGGTGCTCCTTGCCGTACGCGCCGAGCTTCGGCCCGACCTCGGGAAGGATCTTGTCCGCCACGTCGACCAGCAGGAAGCGCATGTCCTCGCGCTTGACGTTGGTGTAGTACTTCGCGGCGTCCCTGGCCATGTCCTCGACCTCACCGACGGTCTCCGCGCCTGCGAAGCCGCCGCCGACGAAGACGAAGGTGAGCGCCTTGCGGCGGACGTCCTCGTCGGTCGTCGAGTCGGCCTTGTCGAGCTGTTCGAGGACGTGGTTGCGCAGGCCGATCGCCTCCTCGACACCCTTCATACCGATGCCCTGCTCGGCGAGGCCGGGGATCGGGAAGGTGCGGGAGACCGCGCCGAGCGCGATGACCAGGTAGTCGAAGGGCAGCTCGTAGGCCTCGCCGACGAGCGGCGCGACCGTGGCGACCTTGCGGTCCTGGTCGATCGTGGTGACTCGGCCGGTGAGGATCTCGGCCTTGGGCAGCACGCGTCGCAGCGGGACGACGACATGCCGAGGCGAGATGCTGCCGGCAGCAGCTTCGGGGAGGAAGGGCTGGTACGTCATGTACGAGCGCGGGTCCACGACCGTGACGGTCGCTTCGCCGTAGCGCATCTTCTTGAGAATGCGTCGAGCTGCGTACAGGCCTACGTACCCGCCTCCAACTACGAGGATCCTGGGACGCTCCGTGGTGCTCATGGCATCGAGTATCCACCTCCTGGGAGGGGGTACCTCGTGCGCCCCTTCACAAGGTCGGGTGGCACCTCTGCTACACTGCGCGGCCCGCATGACGGAGGTCACTCCCGTACCGGGGAACCAGCACGCCCCGGTGGACGTTGTCCACCCCTCTTGAGCTGGCCCTCACGCTCTCACGCCCGGTGGACCACGACCCGCGGTCATCTGCCCGCAACACGCTGGAAACGGCCCGCAGTCCACGGAAATGAAGGCTACGGGCCTCCGGCAGGGGCCCAAGTCCTGAGATCTTCGGCCGACAGGCCCCAATTCCTTGTGAAGAACTTCACGAACTTTCCGGCGGCCGGTGGCGCGGAGGGCCTCGGAGGCGGCCCCGAAAGGCTGACAACGCTGTCATCGGGGCCCTCGGAACGGCTTCCCCAAAGAGTCGTCCCGATCGTCAGGACCGGTGACCGGGACGGCTATGGCAGTCCACCGGCACCCACCGCAGGCGCCGCTCCGCCCCCACGGCAGACGCCGCTATCCGGCATCCCGGGCGACGCTCCACGCGATGCCGTCGGGCATCGCCTCCAAAGCGTCACTCACTCCCGAGGCGTGCACGTGTACACAATCGTGCGTACACTTCCTTTATGGCCGAGAGCACTGTGACTGTACGGGAAGCCCGCGCGCACTTGGCGGACCACATCAATCGTGCCGAGGAGGGCACACCTACGGTGATCACCCGCAACGGCGAGCCCGTCGCGGCCGTGGTGCCGATCGCGGACTTCAACGCGCTGGAGGAAGCAGCCGACGTGTTGCTGGCCCGGGAGGCGGAAGCGGTCCTGGCCCAGGGCGGCCCGACGGTGCCTATGGCTGAGCTGCTGGCAGACCTGTTCGCCGACCGCACCGACGACGCGGCGTGAAGTACGCGTTCCGGTTCACCACAGCCGCACAGCGGCAACTTCGGGCCATCGACCGGCCTGCCGCCATGCGCATCCTGGCGGCGCTGACCACGCTCGGCGACGATCCGTACCGTGAGGACGCCGACATCAGGAAACTCACCGGCCCGTCGGGCCTCTACCGGCTCCGGGTCGGCAGCTACCGGGTCGCCTATCAGGTCGAAGACGGCGAGCTCATCATCCTCGTCGTCAAGATCGGCGACCGGCGCGACGTCTACCGCAACATCTGAGAACAGGCGGCCCGGTGCGCTGTGAGAGCGGGCCGCCTCTCGGGCGAGGGGGACTCGTGGGGGGGTGCGGGATGCGACGCAATGCCGTCCAGGATGTCGTGCTCGCTGACGACCACCTCGCGGGCTCCGGTCCGCTTCATCACGGAGTGCAGGATCATCGCGCCCGCCCCGATGACGTCGACCCGCCCCGGATGCATCACCGGGATCGCCGCGCGCTCGTCGTGGGACGAGATCAGCAGGTTCCCGGCGATCTCGCCGACCTGGGCCGCGGTGATCCGTGAGTGGTGGATCGCGGTCGAGTCGTACGCGTCGAGCCCCAGCGCGATGGCGGCGACGGTGGTCACCGAACCGGCGAGGCCGACCAGCGTGCGGTTCCCGGAGAGCGGGACCGTCTGCGCCGCCTCGTCCAGCGCGGCGTCGATGTCGGCGCGCATCGCGGTGATCTCACCGAGGGTCGGCGGGTCGTGCCGGACATGCCGCTCGGTGAGCCGGACACAGCCGATGTCCACGGAGCGGGCCGCGCTGACGCCCTCGCCCCCGACGACGAACTCGGTGGAGCCGCCGCCGATGTCCACCACCAGGTACTCGCCGCCCTGGCCGGCCAGCTCCTTCGTCGCGCCGGTGAAGGAGAACTCGGCCTCCTGGTCTCCCGTGATCACCTCGGGTTCGACACCGAGGATGTCGCGCACCCCGCTGACGAACTCGTCGCGGTTCTCGGCGTCCCGGGACGCCGAGGTGGCGACGAAGCGGAGATGTACGGCGCCATGGGCCTTGATGACCTCGGCGTACTCCGTACAGGCCGCGAAGGTCCGCTCCAGCGCCTCGGGGGCGAGCCGGCCCGTCCGGTCGACGTCCTGGCCGAGCCGGACGATGGTCATCCGCCGGTCCAGATCGACGAGTTCACCGGTGGCGGGGTCGGCGTCCGCGACGAGCAGACGGATGGAGTTCGTGCCGCAGTCAATGGCAGCGACGCGGGTCATATGGGTGTCCTCTCGTGGGGCCGGGGTTCCGTCCCGGCCCTGATCCTCAGTCACCGGGCCGCGCGGAGCCATCTCCGCCCGGCCCCGATCCTCAGTCGCCCAGCGGGGCGGAGCCCTCGCCGTCCCGCGCCCGCGGCACGCACGGGCCCTTCGCCCACCACTCGGGCAGCATCGCGATCGCCTCGTCCCCCAGCGGGTTGACGCCCGGCCCCGCGGCCAGCGAGTGGCCCACCAGGACGTGCAGGCACTTGACCCGGTCCGGCATCCCGCCCGCGCTCGGGAAGCCCTCCAGGACCTCGATGGCGTCGCGGCGCGCCAGGTAGTCCTCGTGTGCGGCCCGGTAGGCGGCGGCCAGTTCCGGGTCGGTGCCCAGCCGCTCGGTCATCTCCTTCATCACCCCGTTCGCCTCCAGCGTTCCGATCGCGGAGGCGGCACGCGGGCAGGTCAGGTAGTACGTCGTCGGAAACGGCGTGCCGTCCTCCAGACGCGGGGCCGTCTCGACGACGTCCGGGTTGCCGCACGGGCAGCGGTGCGCGATGGCGCGCAGCCCGCGGGGCGGTCGGCCGAGCTGCTCCTTGAACGCGCTGATGTCCGCGTCGGTGGGCTCGGTACGTTCGGTCTGCGGAGGGGGCGTTTCCATGCCTGCCTTGGATCTGAGTGGCTGTGAAGGGGATGGGGGTGGGGCGGGTGTGCCGGTGGAGCGGGGTGCCGGTGCACGGGGCGCGTGCTTACGGGGCGTACGCGGAGCCGGTGGCCGACGAGGCACCACCGGTCCGTGGCCCGGAGGTCCGGCGCCCCCGGGCTACGGCGCCTTGGTGCGGTCCGCGCTGTCCACGCCGTCCCACACGTTGGAGTACCACGGCCGGTCCGCGGCGCCCTTGCCCGCGGAGTGCTGGGTGCGGGAGTCGGGGTCGACCATGGTGTAGTTGGTCTCCCCCGGCCGCACGAAGTGCAGTTGCTCACGGGCCAGCCGCTCCACGTACGCGTTGTCCTGGAGGCGGGCCTTCTGGTCCCGCAGCTCCTCGACGCGCGCCTTCGCGTCGCTGACCTGGCGCCGCTGGTCGGCGATGTCGCCCCGCTGCGACACGTACTGCCGCATCGGGTAGGCGAGCGCCACCACCAGGGTGCAGAGCACCATCAGCAGTATCGCCGCCCGGCCGGTGAGCCGGGGTCTGCGCGCCTGGCGCCTGGACTGGGAGCGGTAGACACGGGCCGCGGTCTGCTCACCGAGCACCCTGAGTCTGGTCGCGGTGGAGAACCGGTCCCGGTTCCCTGCCATGCCGCCTCCCCGTTACACACGCACGTCCGTCCCCGGACACGGTACGGGACCGGGTACGGGGACGGCTGCGCGTGGCTGCGCCTTCGCTGCTGATTCAGCTGATTCAGCTATGCGGTGCTGCGGCCCGATCAGTTGGAGCGGAAGCGCGGGAACGCCGAGCGGCCCGCGTAGACCGCGGCGTCGTCGAGGATCTCCTCGATGCGCAGCAGCTGGTTGTACTTGGCGACGCGGTCCGAGCGGGCCGGGGCGCCGGTCTTGATCTGGCCGCAGTTCACGGCGACCGCGAGGTCGGCGATGGTGACGTCCTCGGTCTCGCCGGAGCGGTGCGACATCATGCACTTGAAGCCGTTGCGCTGGGCCAGCTCGACGGCGTCCAGGGTCTCGGTCAGCGAACCGATCTGGTTGACCTTGACGAGCAGGGCGTTGGCTGAGCCCTCCTCGATACCGCGGGCCAGCCGCTCCGGGTTGGTGACGAAGAGGTCGTCGCCGACGATCTGGACCTTGGCGCCCAGCTTGTCGGTGATGACCTTCCAGCCGTCCCAGTCGTCCTCGTACAGCGGGTCCTCGATGGAGACGAGCGGGTACGAGGCGACGAGCTCCTCGTAGTACTCGGTCATCTCGGCGGCCGAGCGGGACTTGCCCTCGAACTCGTACGTGCCGTCCTTGTAGAACTCGGAGGCGGCGACGTCGAGCGCGAGCGCGATGTCCTTGCCCGGCGCGTAACCGGCCTCCTTGATGGCCTCGATGATGAGGTCGAGAGCGGCGCGGTTCGACTCCAGGTTCGGCGCGAAGCCGCCCTCGTCGCCGAGGCCGGTCGACAGGCCCTTGGTCTTCAGGACCTTCTTGAGGGTGTGGTAGACCTCGGCGCCCCAGCGCAGCGCCTCCGAGAAGGACTCGGCGCCGATCGGCGCGATCATGAACTCCTGGATGTCGACGTTGGAGTCGGCGTGCGACCCGCCGTTCAGGATGTTCATCATCGGAACGGGCAGCAGGTGCGCGTTCGGGCCGCCCAGGTAGCGGAAGAGCGGGAGGTCGGAAGCCTCGGAAGCGGCGTGCGCCACGGCGAGCGAGACGCCGAGGATGGCGTTGGCGCCGAGGGAGCCCTTGTTCTCCGTCGCGTCCAGGTCGAACATCGCCTGGTCGATCAGGCGCTGCTCGGTGGCGTCGTAGCCGACGAGCTCCGGGCCGATCTGCTCGATGACGGCGAGGACTGCCTTCTCGACACCCTTGCCCTGGTAGCGGTTGGGGTCACCGTCGCGCAACTCGATGGCCTCGAACGCACCGGTGGAGGCGCCGGACGGGACGGCGGCACGGCCCGTGCTGCCGTCGTCGAGGCCGACCTCGACCTCGACCGTGGGGTTGCCTCGGGAGTCCAGGATTTCCCGGGCTACGACGACGTCGATGGACGGCACTAGCATCTCCTTCTGGGATGTGACGCTATGGGCGCAGGGTCTCTTTGGCCTTGCGCCAAGAGCCTAACCGGCCCGGGGGGCTCAGTCGGCAGGGCGCCCGGACCCTGGGACGAAAAAGGGCCCAAAAGATCGCAAGACAGTATGAAAGTCAGCATACCTACCAGGCGGTAACCCGCTGGCGGCCCCCCGTCGGCCGAGCTGTGGGCCGGGATGCGGCCCCGGCGGAGAGACCCCCGCCGGGGGGGGCCCGGGGGGGGGGCCGCCGCGCGCACCCCCCCCGCGGGGGGGGGGGGGGGCCCGGGGTCCGCCCCCGGGGGGGCGGGTTACCCGCCCGCCCATCGACTCCGCCACGGTGCCGAGCGCCCCGGTCC
>NZ_JBHYWP010000126.1:0-20286 GCF_042751845.1 Streptomyces sp. NPDC059398
AGCCGACGAATCCACGGAAGGACAGCCGAAGCGCCAGTCAGTCCTGGGGTCAGACCGCCGAGCGGAGCCACAGCAATCATCACTGTCAGTCCTCCCCGATCGCCGTCTCGATCATGGTGCCCCAGGCCAGGACCCGTTCGTCTGCGCCCGCGGCTCCCACGCACTGGAGTCCCAGCGGTAGTCCGTTCCCCGCGTGACCGGCCGGGATCGTCAGGGAGGGGAGACCGGCGTTGCTCCACGGGAGGCACATGACCGAGCTGCCGGTCGTGGTGAGGCCCAGGGGGGCCGGGCCGGTCGCGGACGGGGTGATCCACAGGTCGGTGCCGGTCATCGCCGACGCCATCCGGTCGCGGAACGCGACCCGCTCCCGCTGCGCCCGTGCGTAGTCGACCTCCGTGATGGCCAGGCCCTCCTGGATCGCCCGCACCGTCTCGGGGCGGTAGAGCGCGCCGTACTCGGCGAACCACTCCGTGTGCGTACGCGCCACCTCGTAGCGGTTCATCGTGAAGAGCTGCGCCCTGACCTGCGCGAAGTCGGCCATCACAGGGATCCGCCGCACGGTGAACCCCGCCGCGCGCAGCCGCTCCACCCGGGTCGCGAAGACATCGAGCGCCTCCGGTTCCGCGCACTCCAGGTAAGGGCCTTCGGGGACGGCCAGCACCGGCAGGGCGGCCCTCGGGCCGGCCGCGGCGGTGTGTGCCGTCGGCTCGTACGGGCTGCGCGCCGCCGGCTCGTACGGGCGCCAGTTGTCGCAGACCGCCGCTGCCGCGGGCAGCAGTCCCGCCACGTCCGCCGCGAAGAGGCCGAGAGTGTCGAAGCTGGGAGCGTTCGCGAGGACACCGTCGACCGGGATGCGTCCGTACGTCGGTTTGAAGGCGGCCACTCCGCAGTACGCGGCCGGGCGGATCATCGAGCCGACCGTCTGGCTCCCCACGGCCAGCGGCACCATTCCGGCCGCGACCGCCGCCGCCGAGCCGCTGCTCGAACCGCCCGGGGTGTGCGCGAGGTTGCGCGGATTACGGGTCGGGCCCGGGGCCAGGACCGCGAACTCGGCCGTCACGGTCTTGCCCGCGATCACCGCTCCCGCCGCGCGCAGCCGGTCGACGACCGTGGCCTGCCGCCCGGCCAGGGCCTCCGGCGGGAGGGCCGAACCCGCCCTGGTGGGCAGGGCGTCGACATGGATGATGTCCTTGACGCCGACCGGGACGCCGAAGAGGGGCGGCCGGTCCGCGGGGTCGGGCCAGCGGGCGGTGACGGCCGCGGTCTCGGCGGCGATCCGTTCGGCGCGGGCCGGTTCGGGGACGAAAGCCTGTATCTCACGGTCCAGGTCCATGGGCCATGACGCTACAACTCCGCGAGCGCTCCGGCAGGGGTCTCGGAAGGGTCCGCGGGGTCCTTCACGGCGGCGCGGGCCGGGGCCGTGCGTGCGGTCAGCGCCGCGTGGACCAGGCCGCCCACGGCGCCGGAGAAGAGGAAGCTGCAGTCCACCCCGCCGGTGAGGTGCAGCAGGGGGCCCTCGTAGAACGGGGTGGAGACCGCGCACAGCCCGACGGCCGCGCCGGCCGCCCAGGCCACCGACGCCCGTACGTTCCAGCCCGAGCGGTACCAGTAGATCCCGCCCACGGAGCGGCGGTTGAAGACCTGGAGGGCGTCGGAGTCGTACTGGCCGCCGCACCGCACGTACCCGATGACGGTGATCACGGCCCATGGCGTGCCGATGGCCGTGAGCAGCAGGACGAATGAGGTCATCGCCGACTGCGCGTCCCAGGCGAAGTGGCCCACGAAGACGAAGAGCGTGGCGACGGCGGCCACCACCAGGGTCGCCCGCGCCCGGGTGGCGCGCGGCAGGATCGCGTCCAGGTCCAGGCCCATCGAGTAGAGCATCAGCCCCGCGTTGCCGACCGAGCCCGCCGACGCGGCGAGCAGCAGCGGGATCAGGTACCAGCCGGGCGACGCGGTGACGAGCGGACCCGCGAAGTCGGCCGCCGAGCGGGCGGCGAGCGCGGTGTACGTGCCGAAGAGCTGGGGGACCAGCAGCCCGAGTACCAGGCCGCAACAGGTGGCGGTCAGCACGGCCTGTGAGGTGTGGCGGCGGGGCGAGACATAGCGGGTGTAGTCGCCGAGCAGGGTGATGAAGGCGATGGGGCCGCTGAGCCCGGCGGCCACCGCAGAGAGGAACCAGGTGGGCCAGAAGGAGCCGAGCAGATATCCGGTGTGCGGCGCGGCGGCGGTGGTGAAGTCGGGGGCGTACGCGAAGAGTCCGAGCACCAGCAGGAGCGTCATACCGAGCGCGAGCGCCTTGCTGAGGCGCAGCAGGATCCGGTACCCGTACACCGCGCCGGTGACGGTGAGGGCGGCGAGCAGCGCGTAGACGAGGGCGTGCATCAGGCCGCTGTCGGGCAGCCCGGTCAGCCGGGACAGGGTCCCGGTCATCACGTCGCCGCCGGTCCAGAGCGTCAGCGCGGTGTATCCGAGCGAGAGCAGCAGACCGACGACGGAGCCGATGAGCCGGCCGCGTACGCCGAACTGGGCGCCGCTCGACGTGGAGAGGTTGGTGCCGGTCCGCAGGGAGACCAGGGCGAGCGGCGCGGTGAGCAGGGTACCGACGACCGTGCCGGAGACGACGGAGGTGACGGACGGCCACAGACCGAGGCCGAAGGAGACCGGCAGCCAGCCGAAGATGATCACTCCCAGGCAGAGGTTGGACCCCAGCAGGATGCTGATGAGATCACGCGGACCACTGGTGCGCTCCGCGTCGGGGATGGTGTCGACTCCGCGCTGTTCGATCGGCACGAGGTAACTCTCCGCTCGTCTGTTTCAGTGCTGGTCTGATTGCGTGCTCGCCTGTTTGAGTGCCGCTCAATCTGATGTCTTCCGGTTTTGTATGTCAATGGTTCTGGTTCTTTCTATAACCGTTGTTTGAAGTTAGAGTGGCGTTCTAAGTGATGGATCATGAGCGACGAGCAGTGATCACTGGGCGATCGATGGAAGCGAGTGGGCGTGAGACTGACCCCGACCGAGCGCGACCGGCTGCTGCTGTTCGGCGCCGCGGAGCTGGCGCGGGCGCGCCGGGCGCGCGGACTGCTGCTCAATGTCCCCGAGGCGACGGCGCTGATCGCCGACACGGTCTGTGAGGCGGCCCGTGACGGGCGGCGCCTCGCGGAGGCGATCGACGCGGCGCGCGCGGTGCTCGGCACCGGCGATGTGCTGCCCGGGGTCGCCGATGTGGTCACCGAGGTGCATGTCGAGGCCGTCTTCGACGACGGGTCGCGGCTCGCCGTGGTCAGCGACCCCATCGGCGGCGGTTCACTGGGCGACGAAGCGCCCGGCGCCGTGCTGTCCGGGCCCGGCTACCCCGACCCGGTCCCCGACCGGACGCTGACCGTGCGCAACACCGCGTCCGTGCCGGTCAGCGTCACCTCGCACTTCCACTTCTTCGAGGCCAACCCCCGGCTGGACTTCGACCGCGCCGCCGCCTACGGCATGCGGCTCTGCGTACCGGCCGGCTCGTCGGTGCGGTTCGGGCCGGGCGAGAGCGCGGAGGTGGGGCTGATCGCGATCGGCGGCGACCGGATCGCGATCGGCTTCGCCGGTCTGGTCGACGGGCCGCTGGACGCGCCCGGCGCGAAGGAAGAGGCCCTGCGGCGCGCGGCGGCCTGCGGATATCTGGGAGCCGGACGACGGGAGCCGAACGATGAGTGAGTACACGGCCGTGCACGGGCCCCGCACGGGAGACCGGGTCCGCCTCGGCGACTCGGGGCTGACCGTACGGGTCGAGTCCGACGCACAGCGGCCCGGCGACGAGTTCCTGGCCGGATTCGGCAAGACCGCCCGCGACGGACTGCACCTCAAGGCCGCCGCCGTGCGCGAGACCTGCGATGTCGTGATCAGCAATGTGCTGGTGATCGACGCGGTGCAGGGCATCCGCAAGGTCTCCATCGGGATCCGGGAGGGCCGGATCGCCTCGGTCGGCCGGGCGGGCAACCCCGACACCCTCGACGGGGTCGATGTCGTCGTGGGCACCGGCACCTCGATCGTCTCGGGCGAGGGGCTGATCGCCACCGCGGGCGCCGTCGACGCCCATGTCCATCTGCTCTCCCCGCGCATCATGGAGGCCTCGCTCGCCTCCGGGGTGACGACGATCATCGGCCAGGAGTTCGGCCCGGTCTGGGGCGTCGGGGTCAACTCGCCCTGGGCGCTGCGCCACGCGTTCAACGCCTTCGACGCCTGGCCCGTCAACATCGGCTTCCTGGGGCGCGGTTCGTCGTCCGACCCGGCCCCGCTGGTCGAAGCACTCGCCGAGGGCGGCGCGTCCGGCTTCAAGGTCCATGAGGACATGGGCGCGCACACCCGCGCCCTGGACACCGCGCTGCGCGTCGCGGAGGAGTACGACGTCCAGGTCGCCCTGCACAGCGACGGCCTGAACGAGTGCCTGTCGGTCGAGGACACCCTGAGCGTCCTGGAGGGCCGTACGATCCACGCCTTCCACATCGAGGGGTGCGGCGGCGGCCATGTGCCGAACGTGTTGAAGATGGCCGGGGTGCCCAACGTCATCGGCTCGTCCACCAACCCGACGCTGCCGTTCGGCCGGGACGCGGTCGCCGAGCACTACGGGATGATCGTCTCCGTACACGACCTCAAGACCGATCTGCCGGGCGACGCGGCCATGGCCCGCGACCGGATCCGCGCCGGGACGATGGGCGCCGAGGACGTTCTGCACGACCTCGGTGCCATCGGGATCACCTCGTCGGACGCCCAGGGCATGGGGCGCGCGGGCGAGACCGTACGCCGCACCTTCGCCATGGCCGGGAAGATGAAGGCCGAGCGCGGTGCGGAGGGCGACGACGACAACGAGCGTGTCCTGCGGTACATGGCGAAGCTGACCATCAACCCGGCGATCGCCCACGGCCTCGCCCACGAGATCGGCTCCATCGAGACCGGCAAGCTCGCGGACATCGTGCTGTGGCGCCCCGACTCCTTCGGCGCGAAGCCGCAGCTCGTCCTCAAATCGGGCTTCCCGGCGTACGGGGTGACCGGCGACCCCAACGCCGCGACCGACACCTGTGAGCCGCTGATCCTCGGACCGCTCTTCGGCTCCTACGGGGCGGCCCCCGCGGACCTCGGAGTGGCCTTCGTGGCCCAGGCCGCCATCGACCTGGGCAGCGACCACATGCCGACCCGCCGCCGGCGCGTCGCCGTACGCGGCACCCGGGGCATCGGCCCGGCCGACCTGCGGCTCAACTCCCGTACCGGACAGGTGGATGTGGACCAGCGCACGGGTCTGGTCACACTCGACGGCGACCCGCTGGAGTCCCGGCCCGCCGATTCGGTCTCGCTCAACCGGCTGTACTTCCTGTGATCCGCCCTACCGCGGCCCGCACCGGTCTCCCCGCCGGTTCATCCCTGCCGTCCGATCTCCCGGAGGACCCCGCCATGTTCCGAATGCCGCCCGAGTGGGCCCCGCACGAGCGCACCTGGATGGCCTGGCCCGGCCCGAACCCGACCTTCGACGACGCGGCGGGTCTGGCGCGGGCGCGTGAGGCGTGGGCGGCTGTGGCGCGGGCGGTGCGCCGCTTCGAGCCGGTGACGATGGTGACCGGCCCCGGCCAGTCGGCGGACGCCCGCGCGCTGCTCGGACCGGACGTCGAGCTGGTCGAGCGGGACCTGGACGACGCCTGGATGCGGGACATCGGCCCGACCTTCGTCACCGACGGCGAACGGCTGGCCGCGGTGGACTGGACGTTCAACGGCTGGGGCGCCCAGTCCTGGGCCCGCTGGGGCCACGACGCCAAGATCGGTGCGTACGTCTCCGACCTGGCCGGGGCGCGGACCCTCTCATCGGATCTCGTCAACGAGGGCGGTGCGATCCATGTCGACGGCGAAGGCACGGTCCTGCTGACCGAGACCGTCCAGCTGGGCGCCGAGCGCAACCCCGGCTGGACCCGGGAACAGGTAGAGGCCGAGATCCACACCCGGCTCGGCACCACGAAGGCGATCTGGCTGCCGCGCGGACTCAGCGGCGACTACGGCGAGTTCGGGACCCGGGGACATGTCGACATCGTGGCCGCGTTCGCGCGCCCCGGCGTGGTCGTCGCCCACACCCAGCCCGACCCCGCACACCCCGACCACGATCTGTGCAAGGGGATCGTGGCCCAGCTGCGCGCCGAGACCGACGCGAAGGGCCGCCCGCTGGAGGTGGTGGAGGTCCAGGCCCCCACCGTCCTGGAGGCGGACGGGGGCTGGGCCGACTACTCGTACATCAACCACTACCTCTGCAACGGCGGTGTGGTGCTCTGCTCGTTCGGCGATCCCCGGGACGAGGAGGCGGCCGCGGTCTTCCGGCGGCTCTTCCCGGAGCGGACCGTCGTCCAGGTCGACGCCCGGACGATCTTCGCGGGCGGCGGCGGCATCCACTGCATCACCCAGCAGCAGCCGCTGGTGGACGGCGCCTAGGACACGGCCCACGGAGCGGGACGGAGGCCACGGAGCCCGGGACCAGGACGAGCCCGCGGCGGCCGCCGGCGGGTCCCATATTCTGGGCTCCATGAACGAACCGGCGGCCCGCGCGCGCAAGAACGCCCCGCCCCGCGAGAGCCTGCTGGCCGCCGCCATGGCCAGCATCGCCGACGGCGGCCTGGAGAAGCTCACCATGGCGGGGCTCGGCCGTGAGGTCGGGATGAGCAGCGGGCACCTCCTGTACTACTTCCGCACCAAGGACGAACTGCTGCTCCAGACCCTCGAATGGAGCGAGGAACTGCTCGGCATGGACCGCCGCTCGGCGCTCGCCCGGCAGGTACCGGTCCGCGAACGGCTCGACGCGTATGTCGATCTGTACATCCCCGCGGGCCCCCGTGACCCGCACTGGTCGCTCTGGCTCGAACTGTGGAACCGGGCGCACGGCGTGGACGACGACACCCGCGCCCGGCTGCTCGACATCGAACTGTCCTGGCACCGTGATCTGGTCGCCCTGCTGGTCGAGGGGGCGTCACGCGGTGAGCTGCGCGCGGTCGACACCGAGCGGTTCGCGACGCGGATAAGGGCCCTGCTGGACGGTTTCAGTACCCATGTGGCGATGGGGCTCCCGGGCTCCGGGCGGCCCCAGGTCCTCGCCCACATCGGTGAGTTCATCGACGAGGCGCTCGCTCCGCCCGGCTGATCCGGTGCTGCGCGGAGCGCGGCCGGACGGGAACGCAACGCACACAAGTACGCGTGATCGTTGCGTGCGGCCCTCTTGTGGGCCGTCAGGCGGCTGCGCCACCGTGAACCCCCATGGGACGAGAGCAGTGGAAGAAGGTCTGGGTCGGTTCGGCCGGCAACATGGTCGAGTGGTTCGACTGGTTCGTGTACGCCACCTTCGCGGTGTACTTCGCCGACGCGTTCTTCCCGGAGGGGAACGAGACCGCGAACCTCATGAACACCATGGGCATCTTCGCCGTCGGCTTCTTCATGCGGCCCGTCGGCGGCTGGCTGCTCGGCCGGATCGGCGACCGCAGGGGCCGCAAGGCGGCACTGACCCTCACCGTCACCCTGATGTCCGCGTCGGCGATCCTCATCGCGGTCGCCCCCACCTACGCGGTCGCCGGGTACGGCGGCGTCGCCGTCCTGCTGGTCGCCCGGCTGCTCCAGGGGCTCTCCGTCGGCGGTGAGTACGCGGCCAGCGCCACCTATCTCACCGAGGCGTCCGCCCCCGGCCGGCGTGGATTCGCCTCCAGCTTCCAGTACGTGTCGATGACCGCGGGCCAACTCGTGGGCCTGGGGATGCAGATCCTCCTCCAGCGCACCCTGTCCGAGGACGCCCTGCACAGCTGGGGCTGGCGCATCCCGTTCATCGTGGGCGCCGTCGGCGCGGCCGTCGTCTTCTATCTGCGGCGCTCGCTCCTGGAGACCGAGGTGTACGCGGAGTCCGGTGCGGCGGCCGACGAGAGCCGCGGCACGCTCCGGGCGCTCTGGGCACACCGCCGGGAGGCCGTCCTTGTGATGGCCCTGACGATGGGCGGCACCGTCGCCTATTACACGTACACGACGTACCTCACCAAGTTCCTCTCCTCCAGCGCCGGAATGCCGAAGTCCACCGCCTCGCTGGTGAGCTTCTGCGCGCTCTTCATCTTCATGTGTATCCAGCCGTTGGCGGGCATCCTCTCGGACCGGATCGGACGCCGTCCGCTGCTCATCGTGTTCGCGGTCGGCTCCACCTTCCTGACCGTGCCGATCATGATGATGCTCAAGCACGCGGGCACGTTCTGGCCGGCCTTCGGCCTGGCGCTGCTCGCGCTGCTCATCGTCACCGGTTACACCTCGATCAACGCCTGTGTGAAGGCCGAGCTCTTCCCGACCGGGATCCGCGCGCTGGGGGTCGCCCTGCCGTACGCGGTGGCCAACGCGCTCTTCGGAGGCACCGCGGAGTATGTGGCGCTCTGGTTCAAGAAGGCCGGCGCCGAGTCGGGTTTCTACTGGTACGTGGCCGGGTGCGCGGCGGTCTCGCTGGTGGTCTATCTCACGATGCGGGAAACCCGCGACATCGATCTGAACCGGGGCACAGCCGAAGGCGCCACCGCCCGGACGCCCGGAACCCTGGGGGAGGCGAGCCCTTCCGCGCTGTGAGCCGGACCGCGCGGCCCGGTCCCGCGGACGTGGTGCGCGCCGCGCCCGCGGGGAGACTTGACCGCATCGTGAGATTCCCTCTATGGGGAGTGGACGGTGTGGCAGACTGCGGGCGTGTCCTCGTTCGCCATGATTATCGGCAGCAGGCGCGCCGGTCCGCAGTGACCGCACCCGTACCAACCCGTACGGCGCGGCCACCGTGCCCCAGACCCGCGCGCTAACCCTTCGCACCCGCGAGGGGTTTTTTCGTTTACGGGCCCCACCTCGGCCCGGAACGAGGCGCACGCGAAGATGGGGGCAAGTGGAGCCAGACATTCCGGATCCACCCATCCGACAGGAGTCAGATCAGCATGACCACAGAGGCCAAGGCCACGGACGACAGCTTCCATGTCTTCGACACGACGCTCCGCGACGGCGCACAGCGCGAAGGCATCAACCTCACCGTCTCGGACAAGCTGACGATCGCCCGGCACCTCGACGACTTCGGCGTGGGATTCATCGAGGGCGGCTGGCCCGGCGCCAACCCCCGCGACACGGAGTTCTTCGCCCGCGCGCGGCAGGAGATCGACTTCAGGCACGCGCAGCTGGTGGCCTTCGGCGCCACCCGCAGGCCGCACACCCCCGCCGAGGAGGACCCGCAGCTCAACGCGCTCCTGGAGTCCGGCGCCCCGGTCATCACGCTGGTCGCCAAGTCCCACGACCGCCATGTGGAACTGGCGCTGCGCACCACGCTCGACGAGAACCTGGCGATGGTGCGCGACTCCGTCTCCTACCTCCGGGCCCAGGGCCGCCGCGTCTTCCTCGACTGCGAGCACTTCTTCGACGGGTACAAGGTCAACCCGGAGTACGCCAAGTCCGTCGTACGCGCGGCGGCCGAGGCCGGCGCCGATGTCGTCATCCTCTGCGACACCAACGGCGGGATGCTGCCCGCCCAGATCCAGGCCGTCGTGGCCACGGTCCTCGCCGACACCGGCGCACGCCTGGGCATCCACACCCAGGACGACACCGGCTGCGCCGTCGCCAACACCCTCGCCGCCGTCGACGCGGGCGCCACCCATGTGCAGTGCACGGCCAACGGCTACGGGGAGCGCGTCGGCAACGCCAACCTTTTCCCCGTCGTGGCCGCTCTGGAGCTGAAGTACGGCAAGTCCGTACTCCCCGAGGGCTCGCTGCCCGAGATGACCCGTATCTCGCACGCCATCGCCGAGGTCGTCAACCTCACTCCCTCCACCCACCAGCCGTACGTGGGCGTCTCCGCCTTCGCGCACAAGGCGGGGCTGCATGCCTCCGCGATCAAGGTCGACCCGGACCTCTACCAGCACATCGCCCCCGAGCAGGTCGGCAACACCATGCGGATGCTGGTCTCCGACATGGCGGGCCGTGCCTCGATCGAGCTCAAGGGCAAGGAGCTCGGCATCGACCTGGGCGGCGACCGCGAACTGGTCGCCCGGGTCGTCGAGCGCGTCAAGGAGCGCGAGCTCCAGGGCTACACCTACGAGGCCGCTGACGCCTCCTTCGAACTGCTGCTCCGCGAGGAGGCCGAGGGCCGGGCCCGCCGGTACTTCCGGGTCGAGTCCTGGCGCGCCATCGTGGAGAACCGTCCGGACGGCACCCACGCCAACGAGGCGACGGTGAAGCTGTGGGCCAAGAGCGAGCGTATCGTCGCGACGGCGGAGGGCAACGGCCCGGTCAACGCACTCGACCGGGCGCTGCGGGTCGGCCTGGAGCGGATCTACCCGCAGCTCGCCAAGCTGGAGCTGACGGACTACAAGGTCCGCATCCTGGAGGGCAGGCACGGCACCGACTCGACCACCCGCGTGCTGATCACCACCAGCGACGGCGAGGCGGAGTGGTCGACGGTCGGCGTCGCGGAGAACGTCATCGCCGCGTCCTGGCAGGCCCTGGAGGACGCGTACACCTACGGTCTGCTGCGGGCCGGGGTGGAACCGGCCGAGTAGCAGCCCGCCACCGGCCGGGCCCGGCCCGGGAGACGACGGGGCGCGGCGCCGCAGCTGTCGTCCTGCGCCCTCCGGGGTACGGGACAGCCCTCAGGCGGACATCCCGTGGGCCCGCCCACGGGAGTCGCTCCGCTCCGGCGCCCGCACCGGCGATGTGGTCTCCAGGGAGCGCCGGAAACCGGTCAGGCCCTCGACCAGGGCCCGCTGGGCGGCGGGCGGCATGGCCGCGATGGACGCCAGCAGGGCTTCCTCGCGCCGGGCCCGCAGATCCCGCAGATAGGTGCGGCCCTGCGGGGTGAGCCGGAGCTCCAGCTCGCGCCGGCTCACCGGGCTGGGCGAGCGCTCCACGAAGCCGAGCGCCTGGAGCCGGTCGCAGAGCCGGCTGACGGACGACGGCGCGGCACCCAGCACCTCGCCCAGCGAGCGCTGGTTGATGCCTTCCTCCCGGTCCAGCGTGTACAGGACTCTCAGCTGGGACGCGGAGGCGGGCGCGGGGGATACCGCGTCCCGGCCGTGTTCCCAGAGCACTTCCAGCAGCTCGATGACCTCGGACGCCACGTCGGCGGCCTGGGGGGACCGCGGGGCCGAGGCTTTACCGGACAGAGCCATTCAGCCAGTGTTTCATGCGCGCGGGCGGTCAGCGCAGAAGCTTCAGGAGACGCTCACGCCGCGTGCGTGCGGGCGCCCCGGGGGCGTTCCCGCTGCCGGCGGCGTGCCGGGCGGGGGCGGGCGGAGCCGCGGGAGGCGGGGGAGCGGCCGGGTACGAGGACGGCTCGGCGTACCCCCCGGGGTAGGACGGCGGCGTGGGATACGCCACCGGCCGCCGCTCCCCGGTGAAGTACTCGGAGTCCTTGGGACGCTGCGCGGGCGAGGTGCGCTGCCGGGGCGCGGGCTCCAGATGGGGGATGTGCTTGGAGCAGTGGACGTACGCCTCGTCGACCGACAGATGGATCCACATCTGCGGCTGCCTGCCGGGCGCGGTGTCGCGGGGCAGGTGCGGATAGAGGGCGTAGTGGTCGTGGGCCGAAAGGACCTGGGCCCGCCCGTTCACGTGCAGCCCTATGTGGTGCTCGGTGAAGTCGATGAAGAGCATCCCGAGGTGCGGGTTCTCGGTGATGTTGCCCGCGCTGGCCACCACCCCGTTGCCGCGGTACTCGGGGTAGGTGAGCGTGTGGTCGTCGAGCGCGACGACGAACCCGGGCGGCCCCGAGCGGAAACTCGCGTCGCACTCGCCGTGCGCGTCCGCCGTGGAGAGGAACACCATGTACTGCCGTGCGATGAAGTCCATCATGGCCGGGGTGAGGCAGGGGCGCATCTGCCGCTCGTAGAAGCCGGACGCACGCTCCCCGGTTCCCAGCGCCTCCTGGAGCAGCCGCTCCCCTGCGGAGCCGAACGAGTCCTCATAGGTGGTCACAGCTGATCGTCTTCCTCCTGGGCACGGGCACCGGCGCGGGCACGGCGCAGTGACGAGGCGAGCGCGGGCGCACCCCATGGGTCGTAGTGCAGCTTCTCCGGAGCGAGACCCCGCTGGAGCAGGACATCGGCTGCGGCGGAGATCATCTGCTGGGGGCCGCTGAGGTACGCCTCGTGCCGGTGCCAGGGGCCGAACTCGGCCAGCACCTGGGGCAGGGAGCCGGTGCGGCCCACGATGTTCTGCTGGGAGACCGCCGCACGCACGGTGAGCCAGGGATGGCGCTGGCTCATCCGGAGCATGTCGTCGAGTCCGTACAGCTCTTCGGCCGTTCTGGCGCCGACGAACAGGTCCACACTGCGCCGGTGCGAGATGCCCTGCCGGGCCACCTCCTCGACGAGGGCCCGGATGGGGGCGAGCCCGGTGCCGCCCGCCACACAGAGCAGGTCGTCGCGGGAGCCGGGGTCGATGGCCATGTCCCCCTGGGGCGGGCCGAGCCGCAGCTGGTCGCCGACGGCCGTGTGGTCGACGAGCGCCTGGCTGACCCGGCCGCCCGTGACCGCCCGGACGTGGAAGGTCAGGGACGAGTCCTCGCGCGGTGCGTGGGCCGGGGAGTAGTGCCGCCACTCCCGGGGCCACCACGGCGACTCCAGGCTCAGATACTGACCCGCGGTGTAGGCGTAGGGCTGGTCGGGCCGCACGGTGATCTCCGCGATACCGCTGGGGTGGCGCACATGCCCGGTCACCACCGCGTTCCAGACCGCCGGGTTGTACTGGGCGTCCTGCTCGGCGGAGCGCACCATGATGTCCGCGACCGCCCCGTACGCACGCTCCCAGGCACCGGAGATCTCCGCGGTCCAGGCCGGGCCCGCGAACCGGGCCAGCGACTCTATGAGGCACTCGCCGACCGCCGGGTAATGGGCGCGCTGAGTGCCGAACTTGCGGTGGTCCCGGCCCAGATGGGCGCAGAAGCGCGTCAGGCTGTCGGGATCGTCGACCAGTTCGACGATCCGCAGCAGTGCCCGGAGCAGCCGGTCGCGCTGCACATCCATATTGGCGGGGAAGAGTTCACGAACCGCCGGGTACCGGGCGAAGAGGATGGCGTAGAAGTAGACCGCTATCTCCTCGACCTGCGGTTCGACCACCGCGAGGCTGGCCCGGATCAGCTCGGTGTCCCGCCCGCTGTCGTGCGCGTCCTGCGGGGCCCACTGCTGAGCCCCGCTGTCGTGCGCGTCCTGCGGGGCCCACTGCTGAGGGGCTGCGGGCTGCGCGCCGAGCGGCGGAGGGGGCCCGGGGGCGGGCACGCCGGGCGTCATGGGCTCGGGGGTGCTCCCGTACGCGGTGGACCCCCGACGGAACCACCTGCCGCCGCCGCTGTGCGGCGTTTGACTCACCGTGCGCCGGTCGAGCGGTGCGACGCGGACGGGCCGTCGGCCTCGTCGCGTATTCCGGCCGGACCAGGTCTGTCCTTCATGTGCTTCCGAACTCCTCGGTTCCGTGGTCCTGTGGGGCTTGCCGACCGCGGTGCGGATCCAAGCAGCGACCGTTCCACTTCCTTTGCGGCAGCCATTACAGCGAGGGCGTGATCGCGGCGCAAGCCGTGTGCGGTGACGGGCCGTCCGCATAGTGGACGGAGGCTGTCCGCAGACCGTTCGCCACAAGGGGCGGCCGGTCGTCCGGGTGTGCCATCATCGCGACTGTGGACAGTTTCACAGCGGTGGAGCGCGCGCTGCGGTCGGCTGCACCCCACTTGCTGGCCGATGTCGTCACCGACGCTCTGCGTGAGCACTGCGGTGCCGTCAGTGTGGTGCTGCGCATGGCCGACTACGCCGTCGCCACCTTGCAGGTGGTCGAGACCGTACCCCTCGCCACGGATCCCGTACCGATCCACGACAGCCCGCAGGGCCGTGCGTTCGGAGCGCAGGAGCCGTATCTGGAGCGGGTCCGGGGCAGCGGGGTGGTGATCGTCCATCTGCCCGTCACCATTCGCGGCGACCGGATGGGCACGCTGTCGGTGAGCATCCCCGACGAGCGGTACGAAGAGGCCGTACTGCCGGAGCTGGTACACATCTGCGAAGCCCTCGGGCACGAGATCCTGGTCGCCGAACGCGACACCGATCTGTATGTCGTGGCCCGCCGGGCCACCCGGCTCACCCTCGCCGCCGAGGTGCAGTGGCAGCTGCTGCCGGGGCACTCGGTCGACCGTCCGGAGTTCTCGCTCGGCGCCCATCTGGAGCCCGCCTACGCCATTTTCGGCGACACCTACGACTGGACGGTCTCCGCCGACACCCTCCAGCTCATCGTGACCAACGGCTGGGGAACCGGGATCGAGGCGTCGCTGCTCACCAGCCTCGCGACCAACGCCCTGCGCAACGCGCGCCGCGCGGGCGTGGGCCTCGCGGACCAGGCGTACCTGGCCGACCAGGCCGTCTACGGGCAGTACCGGGGCGATGCGCATGTCTCCGTACTTCTGATGAGTTTCGATCTGGCGACGGGCGAGGCCGAGGTGGTGGACGCCGGTTCGCCCCGGGTCTGGCGGATGCGCGACGGAGCGGTCGAACCGATCCCTTTCGAGGCCCAGTTGCCGCTCGGCATGTTCGAGGACACCTCGTACACCAGCCAGCGCTTCCAGGTGCGCGGCGGCGACCGGCTGCTCTTCGGGAGCGACGGCGTGTACGACACCAGGTCGGCCGGCGGTGAGGTGTACGGGGAGCGGGCCCTGGCCCGCTCCCTGGGCTCGACCCGCTTTCTGCCGCCTTCGCAGGTGCCGCGGGCGGTGCTGCGCGAACTGGCCGCCTACCGCGACAACGCGCCGCTCGCCGATGATGCTTTGGTGGTCTGTGTCGACTGGGTCGGACGCGGCTGACCCGGGCGACCCTAGATCTTCTCCTCCGCGTCCGCCACGACGGCCAGCGCTTCGGGGAGGGTGGGCGCGGTGGTGAAGATCTCCTCCACCCCGGTGACGTCGAAGAGGCGCTGCACCTGCTGGTGCACCGGGCCCGCCAGGCAGAACGTCCCGGTGGAGTTGGCCCAGAGCAGCAGGTTCAGCGCGCTGGAGTCCGCGAAGGTGACCCGGGACAGGTCGAGCACCACCGGTCTCCCGGTGTGGAACGCGCCCGCGATGGCCTCGCGGACCGGTGGGGCCGCGTCGATGTCGATCTCTCCGGACGGTGCGACCACGGTTACGGCGCCCTGCTCGAAGCAGGACACGCCGTCCGGCTCGCCGCTCTGGTCCGAAGGCACGCTAACAGTTGTCATCCAGCAATGATCACACGTTGTCGCCGTCTTGGCGAGCGACCGCAGGTACCGTACCCGGCCGCCCGCTCAGAGGAAGTGCCTGATGGGGATCACGGCCGCTTCCCGCAGCCGCTCGGACAGCGCGCGACGGTCCCAGCGGGCGGGGTCGATGGCCTCGCTGCGCTTCAGATCGGCGTCGAAGTCGGAGTCGAGCGCCGTGGTGAACGTCTCGTCCAGGACCGCGAGCATGACCTCCTCGTCGTGTTCGAGGGAGCGGCGGTTGAAGTTGGTCGAGCCGATCAGGGACGCCACCCGGTCGACCGTGATGATCTTGGTGTGCAGCATGGTGGGCCGGTACTCGCGGATCTCGACACCGGCGGCCAGCAGAGCCGCGTAGTGGTGCCGCCCCGCCAGCCGGCAGGCGCGCTGGTCGGTGTGCGGGCCCGGCAGCAGGATCTCGACCCGGACACCCCGGCGGGCCGTCGCGCACAGCAACTCGATGAAGTAGGTGTCCGGTGCGAAGTAGGCGGTGGCCAGCCGGAAGCGCTCCTCGGCCGATGTGAGCATCACGCGGATGAGAGTCTGGAGGTCCTGCCAGCCGAAGCTGGCCGAGCCGCGCACCACCTGGACGGTGGCGTCGCCGGGCTGGGCGTGCTCGGTGAAGCGGTCGCGGTCGTCGTACAGCTCGTCGTGGCACTCCGCCCAGTTCTGCGCGAAGGCGGCGGCGACCCCGTCGACGGCGGGCCCGCGCAGCCGTACATGGGTGTCGCGCCACTCGGTGGAGTCCCGTGCGTCCCCGCACCACTCCTCGGCGATGCCGACGCCCCCGGTGAAGGCGGTGTGCTCGTCCACGACGAGCGCCTTGCGGTGGCAGCGGTGGTTCTGCTTGAACGGTGAGAGCCGGGTGGGCTTACGGAACCACGCGACCTGCACCCCGGCGCTGTCCATGGCGTCGAGCAGCTCCTGCTCGATCTCCTTGGCGCCGAAGCCGTCGAGCAGGAGCCGCACCCGGACACCGGCCCGCGCGCGGTCCGCCAGGGCCGTCGCGAAGTCGTGGGCGATCTGCCCGCGCCAGTAGACGAAGGTCATCAGGTCGATGGTGTGCTCGGCGGCACGGACGGCGTCCAGCATGGCGGGGAAGATCTCGTCCCCGTTGCGCAGCGGGACCAGCTCATTGCCCTCGGTGGCGGCGATGCCGATCAGCCGCTCCAGGCGTCTTCGCAACCGCTGCTTGCGCGCCGAAGCGTCCGGCCGGGGGTCCTGCGGGGCGTCGTCCTGCCGTGTGTCCGGCCGGGTGTCCTGCGGGACCTTCTGGCGTGTGTCCTGCGGTATGTCCGCCCGGGGCGCCGCTGTCTCCTGCTGCATGGGTGGTGCCTCCTCCTCCGCGCCGCCGTACCGGTGCGCACGACGACGAGGAGGAGCGTATGCGTCCGGTGGCGGGGCTCGGCGGGGAAGGCTGCCCAGGCGTCCGGGGCGGCGGTCGGTACGGGCCCGGTGGCCCGGGTGGCGGGGCGGGCGCCACGACGTCCGCCCCGCCGTCGGGTCTCAGCTCCTGCCGAGCATCTCGGCCGTGAGGATGGTGCCGCCCACGCTCCAGCCCCCGTCGGGGACCTCGTCGATCACCACGAGGGTGGTGGCGCGGGCGCGCTCACCGTAGACATCGGCGTACGCGTCCGTGACGGCGTCGACGAGCTTCTTCTTCGACTCCTGCGTCAGGGTTTCGGCGGGCACCTTGAGGTTGGCGAAAGGCATGGTGATTCCTGTTCTCTGATGGGGTGTTGAGTGAGTCGGAGAGGTGGGGCGGCAGCGGGGCGGGGGTGTGGCCGCCGGGTGTCAGACGATCCCGCCGTTGGCACGCAGGACCTGCCCGTTGACCCAGTGCCCCGCGGGGCCGGCCAGGAAGGCGACGACCTCGGCGATGTCCTCGGGGGTGCCGAGCCGCTCCAGCGGGGGCTGCTTGGCGAGGCGCTCGATCGTGGCCTCGTCCTTGCCCTCGAAGAACAGCTCGGTGGCCGTGGGGCCCGGGGCGACCGCGTTGACCGTGATGTCGCGGCCCCTCAGCTCCCGCGCGAGGATGAGCGTCATCGCCTCCACCGCCCCCTTGCTGGCGGCGTAGGCGCCGTACTGGGGGAACTGCAGCCCCAGCACCGACGTGGACAGACTGACGACGGCGCCTCCGTCACGTACGCGGCGAGCCGCCTCCCTGGCCACGACGAAGGTGCCGCGGATGTTGGTGCGGTACAGGTCGTCCAGGACGGTGAGATCGAGGTCCGCGATGGGTGACAGGCCCATCCGGCCCGCGGAGTTCACCACGACGTCGACGCCGCCGAACTCCTTCTCCGCCGAGTCGAAAGCGGCCGCGACCGCGTGCTCGTCGGCCACGTCGGCCTGTACCGGTACGGCCCGGCCGCCGGCGGCCGAAATGGTCCCGACCACCTCCTGTGCGGCGCCGGCCGACCCCGCGAATCCCACCGCGACGGCGTAGCCGCGGGTGCCGAGGGTGATCGCTGTCGCCCGTCCGATCCCCCGGGAGCCGCCCGTGACCAGGGCGACACGCTGCTCGTTCATAGCTCTCCTTCCGTATCGGCGATACCGATGTGCGAAATCGACGATATGGCGACGCTAGCACGGGTTCTTTATCGACGCTAGTCACATGGCGTATCGTTGATTTCATGGATACGGACGGAACGATCCGAGCGGCAATGACCGAAGCCGCGCTGCGGCAACTGGCGGGCTCTTCGGACCACGACGTGGCCACCCGTGCGGTCTGCGAAGCCGTCGGCGTGACCCAGCCGGTCCTCTACCGGTTGTTCGGCGACAAGCGCGGACTCCTCGACGCGGTGGCCGACCACGGATATGAGCGGTATGCCGCGCTCAAGGCGGCCCAGGAGCAGACCGGGGACCCGGTGGCCGACCTGCTGGCCGGATGGGACGGCCACCTGGCCTTCGCGAAGGACAATCCGGCGCTCTACCAGCTGATGTTCACACCCCGGCCCTGGTCCCACTCCACCGCCCGGCAGCGCGTGTTCGACCTGCTCGTGGCGGCGCTCGTCCGGTGCGCGGCGGTGGGCGCCCTCAGAACCGAACCGGGCACCGCCGCCGAGCTGATCCTCTCCGCGAACGTCGGCATCACGCTCCACCACATCGCCGTGCCGGCGCTGTTCGAGGACTCCACGGTGTCGCACCTGATGCGTGACGCCGTGTTCTCCCGGGTGCTCACCCGGCCCGCCGCACACGACGAGGGCGACCCCCTGCACTCGGCCGCCCTGCGCCTGCACGCCCAGCTGGAGCTGAACGGCACCGACGCCCTCGAACCGGTGGAAACCGCTCTGCTGCTCCGCTGGCTCGCCCGCATCACCGGGCCCGGCCCCCACCCGGCGTCCTGACACGGGCGGCCGCCGCGGTGCGGTCGCCGCGAGCGCGCCGGGCGCCCCGCGATGAGCAAAGCGCGGCGAGCAGCTGAACCCCGGCCGCTGTCAGCAGGGCGCCCGGCCGCGACCGGGCGGCGAGCGGTCCGGCGGCTGCCGAGCCGAGGGCGAAACCGGTGAGTTTGAGGCTGGCGCCCGTGGTGAAGATCTGGCCGCGCAATCGCTCGGGCGCCTCCCGGTGGCGGATCGCGAACAGGGCGGTGAGCTGGGGGCCTTCACCGATTCCGGCGAGAACGGCGGATACGGCGACCGGTACCGGACGGCCGGTCGCCGCGAGCAGCGGGGCTGCCGCCAGAACCAGCGTGCTGAGCCGGACGACCGTCTCCGGGCGCGGCGGCCGATGACGGCGGGAGAGCAGGGCGTTCGCCGCGAGGGCGGCGCAGGCGGTGGTGGTGAGCAGGGCCGCACCCCGGTCCGCCCCGCCGAACACCCGCTCCCCGAGCAGCGGGGTGCAGGCGAGCAGTACACCGCCGCCCGCACAGGAGATGACGGACGCGGTGGTCGCGCGGGCCAGGGCGGGGGAGCGGGCGATGGCGCGGAATCCGGCGGTGAGGTCGCTGCGGACCCGCCGCCGTGCGGCAGTCCTTTCCGTACCGCTCCGTCCGGGCAGCATCCACGCGGCCGGAACAGCCAGGCAGATCAGCCCGGCCGACACCGCCACACCGCTGGACGCCCCCGCCGACGCCGCGACGGCTCCGGCCAGGGCAGGGCCGGCCAGGCTCGCCAGGCCGAACGTCATCGCGTCGAGGGTGTTCGCGCGGGGCAGCGCGCAGGCGGTGACGACGCGCGGCAGTTGGGCGGTCCAGCCGCCCGAGAGCGCGGGCCCGAGCAGCCCGCCCGCCGCCGCGACCAGTACGACACAGCCGACGGGTATCCGGCCCAGACCCAGCAGCAGAGCGCCCAGCGTCCCGGCGTAGAGCGCGAGCGCGCAGGCCAGCAGGCGGCCGGGGCGCGCCGCGCGGTCCAGGAACACGCCGAGGACGGGGCCGCCGACCGCGGCCGAGACCGTGAGACCGGCGAGGAGCGCGGAGGCGGCCGAGGCCGAACCGGTGACCGCGAGCCCGGCCAGCAGCAGGGCGGGCCCCGACATCTCGTCACCGGTACGCGCCGCCACCGCCCCGGCGGTGTAGCGGACCAGTGCGTAACGCTTCTGCATGGCGGCCACGTTACGTACGTAACTCAATTACGCGCCAGATGCGTTACCGTGGCCGGGTGCTCACGCCGAACGAGACTCTGGAGCGGACCGCCGCTCTGATCAACGTCCTGAGCCTGGAGGCGGCGACGCCGGGGCAGGTGGCCGAGGTGCTGCGCGCTCACGGCGAGACCGGTGAACTCGCCCTCTCCGCACGCGACATGGACGGCCTGCGCGCGTCGGCCCGTGCGCTGCGCGAGGTCTTCACGGCTGAGGGGACCGCCGCCGCCGCATCAGCCGTGAACAGGCTGCTGCGGCGCAGTACGGGACGTCTGCGCCTCACCTCGCACGACGGCACCACGCCCTGGCATCCGCATCTGGACCGCCGGGACGACGCGCCGTGGGGCGAGTGGTTCCTCGCGTCGTCCTGTCTGGCGCTGGCCGTCCGCCTCTGGGACCGCCAGCGCGCGGCCCGGGGGGGGGTGCCCGGGGGGGGGGGGGGGGTGGGAGTTGTGGTGG
>NZ_JBHYWP010000127.1:0-6022 GCF_042751845.1 Streptomyces sp. NPDC059398
GGGGGGGGGCGGCGCGCGCGTCTGCGTGGGGCGCGGGGGGGGGGGCCCCCCGGCGGGGCGGGGGGGCCCGCCCGGGCGCCCGCCACGCCCGCGTCCGCCGCTTCCGTGCCCGCCGTATCCGCGCCCTCTCCGGCGGCCCGCGCCGCGTCCCAGGTCAGCGCCCTGGCCTGCTCGACCCGTAGCAGCATGTCCGCGCAGAGGTGCTTGACCGCCTGGAACTGGCCGATGGGCCGCCCGAACTGCTCGCGTACTTTGGCGTGTTCGGTGGCGGTGTGCAGCGCCCAGGCCGCGGTGCCGCAGGCGTCGGCGGCGAAGAGGACGGCCGCCAGATCGGTGACGAGTGTGGCGTCGAGCGTCAGCAGCCGGTCGGCGGGGATCTCTCCCCGCAGCCGTACCCCGGCGGTCGGCCGGGTCGGGTCCACGCTCTGCTGGGGGCGCACATCGAGCCCGTCGGCGTCCACGGCGGCCCAGCGCCCCTCGTGGCGCAGCAGGACCAGATCGGCCTCCGCACCGCCGAGCACCGGATCGTCCGGGTTTCCCAGAGCCACCGCGCCGGTACGGCGGCCGTCCGCGAGCGGCGCCGCGAGATCGGGGCGGCCCGCCCGGTGCAGTACGGCGGAGGCCAGCACGGTCGGCAGATACGGGCCGGGGAGCGCCGCCCGGGCCGCCTCCTCCAGGATGACGGCCTGCTCGACGAGGCCGCCGCCCCCTCCCCCGTACTCCTCGGGGAGGTGCGCGCCCAGCAGCCCCTGCCCGGCGAGCACGTCCCAGTGGGCCGGCCGCGCACCCGGGCGGCCCCCGGTACCGCCACCACCGTCACCGCCGGGTGGCGCGTCGAGCCGTGCGCGGGCCTTCCCCGGCGGCACCTCGCGCGCCAGCAGCCCCCGTACGGCTTCGGCCAACTCCCTCTGCTCCTGCGTGATTCCGATGCCCATGCGCAACGAGACTAGAACACGTTACATTCTGACGGAAGGTCAGATACCGAGGCGGGGCCGGGTGATACAGATCACGCGGCACTTATATGGCGTTTACCGGAATACACGGCCGCCTCCGGAAGCTTTCACGATGCAACCACCTGGACGCCCGGCCCGCTGCCGGCCCGTCTTACGCCCCCGGAGGCTTCACGTATGACACAGGCCGCTGCCTTGCTGCCCGAGACAATCGCCGAGGATCCGCGCTCCCCCCGTGGCAGGGGCGGCATCGTCCCCGTACTCGCCTTCGCAGGCATCGTCGTGGCCGTCATGCAGACGCTGCTCGTCCCGGTCATCAAAGATCTGCCGACGCTGCTGAGCACCGCCCCGTCGAACGCCACCTGGGTCATGACCGCCACGCTGCTCGCGGGTGCGATAGCCACGCCGATCATGGGACGGCTCGGCGATCTCTACGGCAAGCGGCGGATGCTGCTCGTCAGCCTCTCCGTCATGGTGATCGGCTCGCTGATCTGCGGGTTCACCGAGAACCTGCTGGTCATGATCGTCGGCCGTGCGCTCCAGGGCTTCGCCATGGGCGCCATCCCGCTCGGCATCGGGATCATGCGCGACGAACTCCCGCGCGAGAAGCTCGGCTCGGCGATGGCCCTGATGAGCTCCTCCATCGGCGTCGGCGGCGGACTCGCGCTGCCGGCCGCCGCCCTGGTGGCCCAGCACGCCGACTGGCACGCCCTGTTCTTCGGCGCCGCCGGGCTCGGTGTCCTCTCGATGGCGCTCACTCTCGTCTTCGTACCGGAGTCGTCGACCCGTGCCCCGGGCAGCTTCGACACCTTCGGCGCGCTCGGCCTCTCGGCCGGTCTGGTCTGCCTGCTGCTGCCGATCACCAAGGGCTCCGACTGGGGCTGGACCTCGGGCACCACGCTCGGGCTCTTCGGCGGGGCGCTCGCCATCCTGCTGCTGTGGGGCGTGATGGAGCTGCGGATCGCCGCACCCCTGGTGGACCTGCGCACCACGGCCCGCCGTGAGGTGCTGCTCACCAACCTGGCGTCGATCATGGTCGGTGTCGCCTTCTACGCCATCTCGCTGGTCCTGCCGCAGCTGCTCCAGCTGCCGAAGGCGACCGGTTACGGCCTCGGGCAGTCGATGGTGGTCGCCGGCCTGTGTGTGGCGCCGCTCGGCCTCACGATGATGCTCACCGCACCGGTCTACGCCAGGATCGCCGCGAAGTTCGGCCCCAAGGTCTCGCTGATGATCGGCATGCTGATCATCGCGGTCGGTTACGGGGCCGGGCTCGCCCTGATGAGCGCGCCCTGGCAGACCATCATCATCTCGGTCGTCGTCGGCGCGGGCATCGGTCTCGCCTACTCCTCGCTCCCCGCGCTGATCATCGGCGCGGTCGACCCCTCCGAGACGGGCGCGGCCAACGGACTGAACACGCTGATGCGCTCCATCGGTACCTCGGTGTCGAGTGCGGTGATCGGCATGGTGCTCGCGCACTCGTCGGTCGCGATGGGCCCGGTGTCCGTACCGAGCATGAGCGGCTTCCGCACCTCGTTCATGATCGCCACGGGTGCCGTGGTCATCGGCCTGGTGTTCGCGGTCTTCCTGCCCTCGCGCAGGCGCACGGCCGCGCTGCCGCAACCCCCCCGGCCTCTCGCCACCAGTGAGGGGATCACGGCGCCGGTCGCCGAGGCGGCCGAGGCCGTCAACGGCGCCCACGGCATCGCGGACTTCCGGGGGTTCCGGGGCCGGGTGCTCGACGCCGACGGCACTCCGGTACCGCGCGCCACGGTGACGCTGATCGACCACCGCGGCCGGCAGTCGGGGATCGTGGTCGCGGACGGCGCGGGCGCCTTCGCCCTCGCGGTGCGGTCGGCCGGTACGTACATCCTGGCCGCCACCGCACCCGGCCGGCCGCCGCTCGCCACCCATGTCGCGTACACGAGCGTGGACGAACGGGTGACGGTGGACCTGAGGCTGGGAGCGGCCGTACCGGAGAGGGAGAACGCGAACCGGTAGGCGGCGGCCCTGGCCCCGGACGCCTGGCGGCCGGTTGCGGGGCCACGCGCGGCAGGCGGGCGGTTGCGCGGGCGGGCGGTTGCGGGGCCCCTGCGCAACCCCCCGGCCTCCGCATCTACCATGAGCCGCCCGGCCGCCCGGCCGGGCAAGCACCCGTCCCACCCGCCCGGTTCCGCACAGCTCCGTTCCATTCCGTACAGGAGGATCCCCATGGCCGCCCCCACGCCAGCGACCCTGGCCGCGTTCGAGGCCGCCAAGGGGTTCATGCCCGTGGACGAAGGGCTCGCGCTGTACGACGCGGCGGCGCTGGCGGCCGGGCTCGGCCTGCCGCTCCTGGAGGTCGGCACCTACTGCGGCCGCTCCACCCTCCTCATCGCCGACGCGGCGCGCGCGGCCGGGGTGCCCGCGATCACCGTCGACCACCACCGCGGCAGCGAGGAGCAGCAGCCCGGCTGGGAGTACCACGACCCCTCCGTCGTGGACCCCGATGTCGGCCTGATGGACACCCTCCCCACCTTCCGCCGCACCCTGCACAAGGCGGGTCTCGAAGACCATGTGATCGCGATGGTCGGACGTTCCCCGCAGATCGCGAGGGCCTGGAGCGGGCCGCTCGGCCTGGTGTTCATCGACGGCGGCCACACCGACGAGCACGCGAGCGGCGACTACGAGGGCTGGGCCCCGCACCTCGCGGACGGCGGACTGCTGCTCGTCCACGACGTCTTCCCCGACCCGGCCGACGGCGGCCAGGCCCCGTACCGCGTCTACCTCAGGGCCCTCGCGTCCGGCGCCTTCACCGAGGTCTCCGTGACCGGCTCGCTCCGGGTCCTGCGCCGCACCGGAAGCGGAATCTGAGCCACCCGGCGCACCACGACAGCGCTTAAGCTCGGGTGGTGCTGTACGACGATGACGACCACCGCCCCGCCCGCTCACGCCGCCTCCGCACCTCCCCGGGGGTGATCACAGCCGCCGCCCTGGTGCCCGCCTGTCTGGCGGGCTGGCTGGTCTGGCATGCCGTGGGCCCGGACGACAGCACATCGACGAAGCCCCCGGCGCCGGTGAGCCAGTCCCCCGGCGGAGCCGCACACTCCCAGGACGACAAGCCGGGCGGCGGTGCTCCCGCCGGTCACCGGTCGATCGCCGGGAAGGTCGTCGTACTCGACCCCGGGCACAACCCGAACAATTACCGTCACCCGACCGAAATCAACCGTCCGGTGAATATCGGTAACGGCACAACAGAATGCGACACCACCGGCACTTCGACCAATAGCGGTTATGCGGAGGCCCGGTTCACCCTCGATGTCGCGCACCGGGCGCGCACCCTGCTGGAAAAGCAAGGGGTAAAGGTCAGACTGACCCAGAACGACGACCACAGTTTCGGCCCCTGTGTGCCCGAACGGGCCGCCGCCGGCAACAAGGCGAAAGCGGACGCCGCCGTCTCCGTGCACGCCGACGGTTCGTCAGTCGGCCACCGCGGCTTCCATGTGATCCTTCCCGCCCTGTTGAAAGCGGGCGCGGCCAACACCACTGACATCGTGGCCCCGTCGCGCGGTCTCGGAACCCGTATCGAGAAAAAGTTCGCCCGGGACACCGGAACCGCGCCCTCCAACTACATCGGCAACGGTACGGGGTTGGACACCCGGAGCGATCTCGGCGGGCTCAATCTCTCCACCGTGCCCAAAGTGTTCATCGAATGCGGCAATATGCGTGATCCCAAGGACGCCGCTCTGCTGACGAGTCGGAGCTGGCGCCAGAAGGCCGCACAGGGGATCGCGGACGGCATCAGCAGCTTTCTCCACGCGGAGTGACGAGACCCGACACACGACCCGCCCGGGCAGACGATAGATTCACCCCTACGATGGGGAGCCGCCCCCGAGCTCCACGCCGCCCCGACGAGCCGACCTACTAAGGACTCCTACGTGAACTTCCGCTCCCTCACACGAGGCGACGGCGTGGTGATCGGAGCAGCGGTGGTGCTGTTCATCGCCTCGTTCCTCGATCTCACCTCTTACGGCAAGCAGTGCAGCGGTTCCTACTGCGCCAATCTGAACAACCCCAGCGCATGGGACTCACTGGGCACACTGATGGCCATCTATCTGGCCGGCGTCATCGGGGCCGCCCTGATCACCGTGGCGCGCACCCTGCCGCAGCCTCGCAAGGTCGCCGGACTCGACATGGCCCAGTTCGGTGTCGCGTTCACCGTCTTCGCCGCGTGGACCGCTTTCTGGACCCTCATCGACGCGTCGAGCCGGGGGGCCGGTCTGATCCTCGGGTTCATCGCCTCGCTGGTGCTCGCGGGTGCGGCCGTGGCCGGTCCGCTCGTCCCGGCGCTCCAGGGCCCGCTGCTGAGTGCGCCGAAGCCGGCCGCCGTGACGCCGTCGCCGTACGGGGTGCAGGCGGCCGGTGTACCGGGCCAGGGGTACGGATACCCGGGCGCCCAGGGCCAGCAGCCCTACGGTGCGCAGCCGGGGCAGCCGCAGCCCGCGGCGTTCGGAGGCCAGGCCGGGCACCCCGGCCAGCCGCACGACACCCAGCAGCCCGCGGCCACCCAGCACTCCCAGCCGCAGCCCTCGGCCGAGGCCCCCGCCGGGGAGTTCGCCCCGTTCTGGTTCGCGGTTCCGGTGGCCCGCCCGCTGTACGCGGAGGACGGCTCACCGGCCCCCATCGCCGAACTGGCCCCGGGCACCTGGTATCTCGCGGTCGAGCAGCGCGGCCCTGGCCTGATCGCACAGACGCAGGACGGCCGGCGCGGCGTGCTCCAGGACACCACGGGTATCCAGCGCGGCTGAGGCCGTTCGCCCCCTCCGGGGCGGCATCTCCTCCCGTACGCTCCTCCCTTCGAACTTTCGAACCTTCGAACCTTCGAACAGGACACCGCAGGCGGGCCTTCCGGGTCACCGCAGGCGAAATCCGGGCCGCCGCGCGCAGGGCGGGGGCCCCGGGGGGTGTGCGCGGGGGCGGGGGCGGCGGCCGGTGCGTACGACGTTGAGTCGGCCGTCATAACCAAAACGACGATACAGGCAGTGGTGAGGGCCAGGGCGGTGGACAGCAACAGTCATGTGAGGGTTCTCGACCTC
>NZ_JBHYWP010000127.1:6032-20223 GCF_042751845.1 Streptomyces sp. NPDC059398
CACACCCCGCCCCCCACCGCCCCCCCCCCCCCCCCCCCCCCCCGCCCCCCCCCCCCCCCGCCCCGCCCCCGCCCCCGCCCCCCCCCCCCCCCCCCGGAGGTCTGTCCGGCGGGCCGGATCCGGCGTCGCCGACCGTGGCCCCGTGACACCCGCCCGGGGCTACTTCCGTGGCGGGCAGGGGTCGCAGCAGGACGGGGCCGGTTCGACACAGACGCTGACGGTGCCGGTGTTGTTGGTGGGGTCGGGATCCTTCTCGTTGGCGGCGGCGGTGGCGGTGTTGCCGATCAGGCCGGTCCTGGTCGCCCTGCCCCGCAGTACGAGGGTGGCCGTCGCGCCGTCGGCCAGGTCGCCCACGGCCCACCGCCCGGTGGCCGGGTCGTAGCTTCCGGTCGTGCCGTCGGCGGACAGGAAGGCGAGGCCGTCCGGGAGCCGGTCGGTGACGGTGACACCGGTGGCTCCGTTCGGGCCGGTGTTGTGGACGGCGATGCGGTAGGTCACCGTCTGGCCGACGGTGACGGTGGTGGCGTCGGCCGCCTTCGTCACGGCCAGATCGGCAGCCGGCCTGACCTGCGTGACCTGCTCGTTGGATGTGGCCGTCAAGGGCTCCGGCGTGTCACCCAGCCGGTTTTCGTAGGAGGCGGTCGCGGTGTTGCTGAGCTGCCTGCCGCCACTGGCCCGGTCGATGACGACCCGGTACTCCACCGTGGTCCCGGCCGGCAGGGTCCCGGTGTTGGGCAGACTGCCGCCCTTCGCCCCGGAGGCGCCGTCGCCGAGATGGAAGACGGCCTTGTTCGCGACGGCGTCGTAGTACGCCTGGTCGTCGCCCTGCGCGTCGCTCTTCACCCCGGCGTTCGGGCCGTCGACGATCCGCAGGGAGCCGGGCAGATACGTCGTGCCCTGCGGAAGGACGTCGGTCAGGACGAGGTTCTCGGCCGCGCCGCCGCCCTCGTTCCTGGCCGTGATGCGGTAGGTGATGACGTCGCCCACCTCCAACGGCCCCATGGGAACGGCGGTCTTGGCGAGCTCCACGGAGGGGGCGGTGCCGAAGAAGACACCGTCCAGGAAGTTGCCGATGCTCTGGTTGCCTCCGGCGGCGGAGACGGAACGGAAGGCGAAGCGGGTCAGCGTCTGCCCCGCCGGGACGGTGTAGGTGCCCGTGTAGTAGCCCCAGGCGGTGTTGCCGTCGGTGCAGCGCCTCTGCTCCACCGTGGATGCCGGGCCACCGATGTCCAGCGCCATGGTGTCGTCCCCCAGACGGCCACGGTGGTACAGCCGCCAGTACAGCTTCGTGCCGGGGGTGGTCGGCAGGTCCTGGTAGAGGGTGGAGACCTGATTCGCGTTGAGTTCCGCGAACTGGACGCCATCGGCGGCCGGTACACCGTTGAAGCCCGAGTGCCACAGCTCGATCCTGTGGTCGGTGGCGGTGGTGAGCCAGCCCGGGACCCGCTTGGACGCCTGCGTCTGCGAGGCGTCGGGCAGGATCTCCACACCGGTCACGGTGGGCTGTTCGAAGCTGCCGTTGGCCAGGGCGACCCGGAGTGGAGCAACAGGAGGTGTGGCCATGGTTCTTCCCCTTGAGTCGACGTTGCCTGCATGCGCCGTCCGGCAGACCGCACCTCTGCGCGCCGTGGCGGGGAGCCGGAACGCCGACAGCCCACCGCATCCACTCGAACACGTAAAGTGACGGTCGCGCGGGTTCGGCCAATCCCGCGCGACGGGTTTGCGGGGCCCGTCCCGGCGCCGCCCCGCCGCGCCGCCCCGCACGGCCCCGGAGGTGCGTCGCTCCCGGCGCACCCGCCTCCAAGCCCCCTTCCGTCCAGCGCGTCACGACCGAAAACCCCCGCCGCATCCCTTGGGTGCACCCTTACTCAGGGTGAATCGGCCGCCGGTGAAGTTGACGCCTCCGGAACGGCGGACCCGGTTCGTCCGCGACTCCCCTTCCGGGCGGGCACCCTTACGCCTACAGTCATCTGACAGACCGTCAGGATTCGTACGCCCGGGAGGCTTTGCGATGCGGCTAGGACTCGCCCTCGGCTACTGGGGCCGCGGCCCGACCCCCGGTCATCTCGAACTCGCCCAGGAGGCAGAGCGTCTCGGCTACGCGTCCGTCTGGACCTCCGAGGCCTGGGGCTCCGACGCCTTCACCCCCCTGGCCTGGATCGCCGCCCACACCTCCCGTATCCGGCTGGGCACGGCGATCGTGCAGATGGCCGCCCGCACCCCCACCGCCACCGCGATGCACGCCCTCACCCTGGACCACCTCTCCGGCGGCCGGATGATGCTAGGTCTCGGGCTCTCGGGCCCACAAGTGGTGGAGGGCTGGTACGGACGCCCGTTCCCGAGCAGCCCGCTCACCGCGACCCGTGAGTACGTCGACGTCATCCGCCAGGTCCTCAGGCGGGAGGCCCCGGTCGAGCTGGACGGACGCTTCCACCAGCATCCGTACCGGGGGGCGGACGGCACCGGGATCGGCAAACCGCTCAAGCCGATCACGCATCCGCTGCGCGCCGGGCTGCCCGTGCTGCTGGGGGCGGAGGGACCCAAGAACATCGCCCAGACCACCCGCATCGCGGACGGCTGGCTCCCCCTGTACTGGTCCCCGACCCGCTCCGACGTGTACGAGGCGTCGCTCACCGGCCTCCCCGAGGACTTCATGATCGCGCCGATGGCCCGAGCGCACGTCTGCGACAGCGTGACGGACGGGCTGCTCCCGGTGAAGGCGATGCTCGGCTTCTACATCGGCGGCATGGGCCACGCGGCCCGCAACTTCCACGCGGATCTGATGGCGCGGATGGGGTTCGAGGCCGAGGCCCACCGGATCCAGGAACTGTTCCTGGCGGGCCGCAAGGAAGAAGCGGTGCTGGCGGTCCCGGACGCCTTCGCCGACGAGATATCCCTGGTGGGGCCACGCCAACGGATCGCCGAGCGGCTGGAGTTGTGGCGCAAGGGGCCGGTGACGGACCTGCTGGTCACGGCACCGGACCCCACGACACTGCGGGTGCTGGCAGAGCTGAACAGCTGAGCGGCGTCCACGGCCCTGCCGCGCCGGCCCGGGACCGCGGGCGGGGACGGGCCGGCGCAGGGCGGTGTGCCGGCCGTCCGGGCCCGGCACCCTGGAACGACGCCCGCTCCCGCTAGAACGACGCCCGCTCCAGCCAGAAGTCCAGCAGTTCCCGGTCCCCCAGCACCTCCACCCGGTCGCTCCCCGCGGGCAGCCGCCGGTAGAAGACCTGGAGGACGTCCGTGAGCGGACCCCGCAACGCCACCGTCGCCTTCTCGTGCCCACGGCGCCAGCTGAACCCGTCCTCGCCGAACTCGATCAGCCACTCCGCATCGGCCGCGTCCGTGGCGTGCAGATGGATCGAACGGCCCGCGCCGCGCAGACCGGCCACGTCCTCGTCGCCGGACGCCTGGGCGAAGGCCAGGATCTCCAGCCACTCGTCGATGGTGTCCGCTGCGACCTCCGGCTCCACCTCGAACGGCACACCGGCCGTCAGGGCCGCGTCCGCCCGGTGCACGGCCGTCTCATGGACCATCCGGCGCGCCCAGAACCCGGCGTGCTGATCGTCCATCCACGTCCAGACCCCGGCGTCCGGACCGGCCGCCCGCAGGGTCGCGGCGAGCCGCGCGGCGCCGGCGGCCAGCCAGGCGTCCAGAGCCGCCGGATCGTCGTCGCCCGCCCCGGCGCTGTCCGGCACCTGCCCGCTCGGGACCCTCTCGGTGGCCTTCGTCCGTACGATCGTCTCGACCCAGCGGTGTGCACGGCCCAGATGGCGGGTCAGCTCCCCCAGGGTCCACTCCGGGCAGGTCGGCACCGTGGCCGTCAGATCCGCCCCGGCCAGCGCCTCCCTGAACAGGCTTGTCTGCCGCAGCAGTTCATCGCAGTAGCGGTCGTGTCCCAGTGACGTCATGCCCCCACTCTAGGGAGGACCGGCGCCGCGGAGACCACCCATTCCGGCGGGCATCCGGGCCGGCCGGTACTCCCCCGTACCGGCCGGGCCCCGTCCCGTCAGCCGCCGCCCGTCACCGCGATCCCGCGGCCACAACCGTCGCGGTGAGGGGTTCGAGGACGGCGGCCAACTCGTCGAGCTCGGCGGGGGACAGGGCGTCGTACGGCGCGGCGGCCAGCTCGTCCGTGGCGTCCTCGATGCGTTGCTTGGTCGCGCGGCCCTCGTCGGTGAACCGACCGCCGGTGTCGACGAGTCCGCGCTCGCGCAAGCCGTCCATGACCGCGGCCAGCCGCTCCTTCGGCAGATGATGGACGCGTCCGAACGACTCCGGCGGGTGGATGCCCCGGGCCAGCGCGTCGAGGATGTGGGCTTCCGTGCCGCCGACGCGCGCGCCGACCAGAGCGGCGACATGTCCGTCGCAGCGGTGCTCGCGCAGCATGGTCGCGGAGTGCCACAGCCGGGCGACCGGGTCGTCCGGCACCGGCAGGGTGCGCATCCCGGCGTACATCACCCGGCCTTCCGTGGGGGCGTTCACCGCGGCCCTGGTGGTGAGGTCTGCGGCGCGCACCAGGCCCGGGGAGCCGGCCCGCTCGTCACCGAGGATCCGCCGCAGGGAGGCCGCGCTGCCCCGCTCCCGCGCGGCGGCCGACGCCTCGGGCGGGATCGTCTCCCACGCGCTCGGGATGTGTCGCGCGACCTCCCCTTCGGCGAAGCTGTAGAAGGCTGCGTGCACCACCTCCGCCGGTACCCGCCCCAGCGGCGCGGCCCGGCTGGCGAAGTAGCCGTCCCAGTAGGTGCGGTGGCCGAGCGCGGCCAGCTCCTGATTGCTCTCGTCGGCGAGGAAGGTGACCAGGCAGATCGGCTCCAGGAGCTCGAACATGCGGCGGGAGGTGTGAGCCATGGCCGCCATCATGCCCGCGGACGCCCCGGGGAGGGGTAAGGACCGCAGCGGCGCGTATCGAAAACACGGGCGGGCCGGGGTCAGGTCAGGCCCCCGGGTTCCATGTGCCGAGGGTTTCACGCAAGCACAAGCGGCAACACGTTCGACCATGTCCAGATATTCGAACGGAAGCAGCCCCGCGGCGAACATCATCATGGTCATCGCCGATGTCATGGCCTTCATCCTGGGCCTGTGGATCCTGATGTACCTCCTGGACGCGAACCGGGCCAATGACCTGGTGACGTTCGTCCACCACGCGGCGGACTGGCTGGCCGGCTGGTCCCGCGACCTGTTCACCTTCGACGAGGCGTGGGCCCGGGTCGTCGCGGGCTACGGTCTCGCGGCTGTCGTGTACCTCTTCATCGGGCACCTCCTCGCGGGCCGGGTCCGCAGGCACTGAGCCGCCACCGGCCACCGGCCGCGGCGGCCGTACAGGCCAACTGTCAGCGGCAGCAGTCCGGTTCGAGCCCGGACGGCAGCCGCTCCGCCCCGAAGACCGCGGTGGTCGCCTCGTCCCCCCCGAGCGCGGCCACCGCGAGCAGCAGCGACCCCGCGGTCCAGCTGGTGCGCTCCAGCGGCCACAGCACCCGGTCGTCGAAGACGTACCCCGTCCAGTACATGCCGTCGTCGGCCCGCAGATGCCCGATCGACTGGAGGATCTCCAGCGCCCGGTCGGACTCCCCCATCACCCAGAGCGTCAGGGCGAGTTCACAGCTCTCGCCGCCGGTCACCCAGTTGTTGGGCAGCACACAGCGCACTCCGAGGTCCGGCACGACGAAGCGGTCCCACTCCGCGTCGATCCGCTCCTTCGCCGCCGCCCCGCCGAGCGCACCGCCGAGGACCGGGTAGTACCAGTCCATCGAATAGCGGCTCTTGTCCAGGAAGCGCTCGGGGTGGCTGCGGATCGCGTGCCCCAGCGCTCCGGCCGCCAACTCCCAGTCGGGCTGCGGCTCTTCGCGCTCATCGGCGAGCGCGAGCGCACAGCGCAACGCCTGGTAGACGGACGAGGAACCGGTCAGCAGCGCGTCCTTGACATCCGCCCCGCCCTCGTCGGCGGGCTCCCTCTTCCAGCCGATCTCGCCGCCCGGCTGCTGGAGTTGGAGCACGAACTCGACGGCGGCGTACACGACGGGCCACATCCGGTCGGCGAACGTGTCGTCGCCGGTGGCCAGAGTGTGGTGCCAGACGCCGACAGCGACATACGCGCAGAAGTTGGTCTCCCGGCCGCGGTCGGTGACCCGGGCCGCGTCGCCGTCCTGGTAGGCGGCGTACCAGGAGCCGTCCGCGTTCTGGTGCCGGGCGAGCCAGTCGTACGCGCGCTCCGCGGCCTCGTGCTCCCCGGCGGCGTCCAGCGCCATGGCTGCCTCGGTGTGGTCCCACGGGTCGAGGTGGTGCCCGCGGAACCACGGGATCGCACCGTCCTCGCGCTGCACGGCGAGGATTCCGGCGACCGTGCGTGCGGCCTGCTCGGCGGTGAGGACCCCGGGCAGGACCAGATGTTCCGTACGGCCCGGTGAGGTCACGCGCCCACCCGCGGCGTGTGCGGCTTGGTCGCGTACGCCACGAAGCTCTTGCCGACGACCGGGTTGAGCGCGCGTTCGGCGAGCCGGGTGGCCAGCGGCTTCTTCATGATGTCCCAGACGAGGAGCTGGTGGTAGGCGCGGACCGGCAGCGCCTTGTCGTTGTCGACGCCGAAGGCGCACTTGAGCCACCAGTACGGGGCGTGCAGCGCGTGCGCGTGGTGGCTGCCGTACGGGCGCAGCCCCGCCTCCCGGATCCTGCCGAGGAGTTCGTCGGCCTTGTAGATCCGGATGTGGCCGCCCTCCACCTCGTGGTAGGCGTCGGAGAGCGCCCAGCAGACCTTCTCGGGTCCGTACCGGGGCACGGTGATCGCGATCCGGCCGCCGGGCTTGAGCACCCGCACCATCTCGGCGAGCACGCCCTTGTCGTCCGGGATGTGCTCCATCACCTCGGAGATGATCACGACGTCGAAGGAGGCGTCGGGGAACGGCAGGTTGAGCGCGTCGCCCTGCATGGCGGTGGCGGTGGCGCCCGCGGGGGCCTCGCCCTCCTGCTTCATGGCCGCGAACCACTTGGCGACCTCGCGGATCTCCTCGCCGTTCTGGTCGAGCGCCACCACCTGCGCACCACGCCGGTAGCACTCGAAGGCATGCCGGCCCGCGCCGCAGCCGAGGTCGAGCACACGGTCGCCCGGAGCGAGCGGGAAGCGGGTGAAGTCCACGGTCAGCACGGGGGTCTGCCTTCTTCGCTAGGAGGATGGGAGGGGTACGGCGGTACGGGCCTACGCCGGCACGGACGGGGCGCCGGGACCGCGGGCGGCGATGGCTTCGCGGTAGCGCTCGGCGGTGCCGATGGCGGCCTGCTTCCAGGTGAAGCGGGCCAGGACGCGTTCCCGTCCGGCCGCGCCGATGCGGGTGCGGAGTACGGGGTCGTCGAGCAGCCGGGACAGCGCGCCGGCCAGCGCGCCCGCGTTGCCCGGTGGCACCGCGAGGCAGGTCTCGCCGTCGGCGCCGGTGACCTCGGGGATGGCTCCGCCGGTCGTCGCGACCAGCGGGGTGCCGGTGGCCATGGCCTCGGCTGCGGGCAGCGAGAAGCCTTCGTAGAGCGAGGGGACACAGGCGATCTGGGCGCCGCGCACCAGGTCGACCAGCTCCTGGTCGCTGACGCCCTTGACGAACCGGACCGCGCCGTCGAGTCCGTACCGCTCGATGGCCTGCGCGACCGGCCCGTCCTCGGCCCGTTTCCCGACGACGACGAGATGGGCTTCGGGATGCTCGGTACGGAGTTTGGCGAGCGCCTCGATCAGGTGGACCAGGCCCTTGAGCGGTACGTCGGCGCTCGACGTCGTCACGATCCGGCCGGGCACCTCGGCCACCGACGGGTCGGGCGACCAGAGTCCGGTGTCGGCCCCGATGTGTACGACATGGATACGGTCCTCGCGCACCCCGAGGTCCTCGATGATCTCCTGCTGCGATGAGCCGGAGACGGTGAGGACCGATGGCAGCCTGCGGGCGACCCGCTTCTGCATCCGGGTGAAGCCGTACCAGCGGCGCACGGAGGCGCGGCGGCGCCAGCCGTCGGCGGCCGCCAGGTCGAGCCGCCGGTCGACCGTGATGGGGTGGTGGACGGTGGTGACCAGCGGCGCCCCGAGGTCGCCGAGCAGCCCGTATCCGAGGGTCTGGTTGTCGTGGATGACGTCGAACTGGCCGCGTCTGGCGAGGAGATGGCGCCGGGCGCGCAGCGAGAAGGTCAGCGGCTCCGGGAAGCCGCCGGTCCACATGGTGCCCACCTCGACGGCGTCGATCCAGTCGCGGTACTCGTCGCGTTTGGGGGTACGGAAGGGGTCCGGGCTGCGGTAGAGGTCGAGGCTGGGCAGCTCGGTGAGGGGGACGCCCTCGTCCAGCACCGGGAAGGGCTGGGCGCCGATCACCTCGACGCTGTGGCCGAGCCGGGCCAGTTCCCGCGAGAGGTGGCGGGCGTAGACGCCCTGACCTCCGCAGAAAGGATTGCCCTTGTACGTGAGGAGCGCGATGCGCAGCGGGCCCCGGGGGCCGGCGGCGGATCCGCCGGCCAGGGGGTCCGCTTCTATGGCCTCAGCGGTCACACTCGGCCCCCTTCTCGCAGCAGTCCCGGCGGAGCGTAGTCGCTCACGCTAATCTAGAACAAGTTCTCGCAAGCCTGGGGCCCGAGGGCACCCCTGGAGGACTCAGCCAGACCTGATCGTTCAATGCGCGTCGTTCAATGAGCATCGTTCGATGAACATTGCTCCATGCGCATCGTTCAATGAGTTTCGTTCAATGAGCTTCGAATCTACCGGCAGGTAGCACCGTCGTAACAGCCGGATCGGGTGATTCGCGCCACGGCGGGATCGGATGGGACAGATGACTGTGGAAGCCAGACCGGCATCGCCACCCCTGACGGAGCGGCAGGAGGCGCGCCGCCGCAGGATCCTGCACGCGAGCGCCCAGCTGGCGAGCCGCGGCGGGTTCGACGCGGTGCAGATGCGGGAGGTCGCCGAGGACTCGTCGGTGGCGCTCGGCACGCTCTACCGGTACTTCCCATCGAAGGTCCATCTGCTGGTCGCCACCATGCAGGACCAGCTCCAGCATCTGCACACCGCCCTCCGTAAACGCCCGCCCGCGGGCGACACCGCGGCCGAGCGCGTCTCCTCGACCCTGATGGGAGCCTTCCGCGCGCTCCAGCGCGAGCCGCACCTGGCGGACGCGATGGTGCGGGCGCTGACCTTCGCGGACCGCAGCGTCAGCCCCGAGGTGGACACCGTCTCCCGGCAGACGACGGCGATCATCCTGGACGCCACGGGGCTTGAACACCCCACGCCCGAGCAGCTGTCGGCGGTCCGGGTCATCGAGCACACCTGGCACTCCGCCCTGATCACCTGGCTGTCCGGGCGGGCCTCGATCGCCCAGGTGAAGATCGACATCGAGCTGGTCTGCCGGCTGATCGACCTGACCGGCGCGGACGGCACCCCGGACGGCGGCCCTGACCGCGCCCCGGGCCGGACCGCGTCGTCCTGACCACACCCCGGGCCGGACCGCGTCGTCCTAGGACCACCGGGTCGCGAGGCACCGCACCGCACCGGCGCTACTCGTCGGGCGGGAAGACCGTCTCGCCGCTCTCCAGGAGTGTGATCGTGATGGCCTCGACCGGGCAGCCCTCGGCGGCGGCCAGCACCTGCTCGTTGGCGTCGGTCTCCGGCGACCGCGGATGGGACTGGCGTGCCGTGTCGAGCGCGAAGCCGTCCGGGGCGTGGTTCACACACATCCCGGAGCCGATGCAGACGGACCGGTCGACCTCCACACGCCAGCGGTCCCCCATTACTCCGCCTCGCTCACGGCCGGTTCGTACCCGGCGGGGAGGTGGATCATCTTGTGCTCGAAGTACTCGCCGTACCCCTCGGGCCCGAACTCCCGGCCCACCCCGGAGTTCTTGTAGCCGCCGAACGGCCCGAGCATGTCCAGGCTGAACGTGTTCACGCTGTACGTCCCGGTCCTGATCCGGCGGGCGATCTCGATGCCGTGCCCGGTGTCCGCCGTCCACACACTGCCGCTGAGCCCGTAGTCGGAGTCGTTGGCGATCTTCACGGCCTCCTCCTCGTCGCCGTAGGGCAGCAGGCAGATGACCGGGCCGAAGATCTCCTCGCGGGCGATCCGCATGGAGTTGTCGACATCCCCGAAGAGGGTCGGCTCCACGTACCAGCCGCTGTCCAGGGCGGCCGGGCGGCCGCCGCCGGTGAGGATCTTGGCGCCCTCCTCCTGGCCGATCCGGATGTACTCCAGTGAGCGCTGCTGCTGACGGCGGGCCACCAGCGGGCCGACCTCGGTCGCCGGGTCCAGCGGGTCGCCGACCTTGAGCGCGCCCGCCGCGGCGGCGAACGCTTCGGCGATCTCGTCGTACCGGCTGCGCGGGACCAGGATCCGGGTCTGGGCCACGCACGCCTGCCCGTTGATCATCCAGGCGAACGGCACGATGCCCGCGACCGCCGCCTCCAGGTCGGCGTCGGGCAGGATGACCGCCGCCGACTTGCCGCCGAGCTCCAGGGTCACCCGGGTCAGATTGCGCGCCGCCACCTCCATCACGCGCTTGCCCGCCGCGACCGATCCGGTGAACGACACCTTGTCGACGCCGGGGTGCCCCACCAGGTGCTCGCTGACCTCGCGGTCGGCCGGGAGGATCGAGAGGACGCCCTTGGGGAGCCCGGCCTCGCTGACGATGTCGGCGAGCAGATAGGCGTCCAGCGGGGTCTCGGGCGAGACCTTGAGGATCGCGGGGCAGCCCGCGAGCAGTGCCGGGGCGAGCTTGGCGGCGGCCGTGAACTGCGGGACGTTCCACGGGACCACCGCGGCCACCACGCCGACCGGTTCGCGGCGTACGAGCAGCTTGCCGAGTGCGCCGTCCCGGCTCTCCTCGTACGGGAAGGCGCGGGCGGTCGTGATCGCCGCGTCCCACACCATCATCGCGGCGAGCGCCTGCACCATGGTGCTGGACGTGTACGGGGTGCCGTTCTGCGCGCTGATGACCCGGGCGATCTCCTCGTACCGCACGGCGAAGGCGTCCTTGATCCGGGTGATCACCTCGATCCGCTCGTCCAGCGGCATCCGGGGCCAGGGACCCTCGTCGAACGCCTGCCGCGCCACGGCGACCGCACGGTCCACATCGGCGGCCGAGGCGTGCGGCACGCGCCCGATGACCTGCTCGGTGTGGGGCGAGACGACGTCGATGACGTCGGTGCCGAGTGGTGCCGCCCACTCCCCGCCGATGAAGAGCTGCCGGTGTTCCACAAGCTCGGTCATGACTGACTGCCTCCCGACTGACTGCCTTCCGACGGCCACTTCCTGACGCTGTATCAGAAACTGATACCAGTTCTACTTCGCATCCGGAACCCCCGGGCGCCGCCGGGACCGGGACCGGCTCCGCGCCCCGCCCCGTTGGAACCCGTTCTAGTTATAGTGAGCCGCGAGCAGTGAGCCGCGAGCAAGGGGCCTTGCCCCGAGGAGAGTTGAGGACACCATGGCGCAGGTGACCGAGCACGGCGGAGGCGTCTGGTCCATCGAGGTCCCGATCCCCGACAACCCGCTGGGCCACACCCTGGTCCATGTGATCGAGACGGACCGCGGGCCGGTACTGATCGACACGGGCTGGGACGACCCCGCCTCCTGGGACGCGCTGGCCGGGGGCCTGGCCGCCCTCTCCCTCTCCGTCACGGACATCCACGGCGTCCTCATCACCCACCACCACCCCGACCACCACGGCCTCTCCGGCCAGGTCCGTGAGGAGTCCGGGGCCTGGATCGCCATGCACGCGGCCGACACCGAGGTCGTCAAGCGCACCCGCGGCGCCGAGCCCGGGGTCTGGCTGGAGTACCTCGCCCGGAAACTCGCCACCGCGGGGGCGCCCGACGAGCACATCGCACCGCTGCGCCGGGCCCGCGCCTCCGGCCGCACGGGGACGCTTCCGGGACTGCGCGCCGCCGTGCCCGACCGGGAGATCGTCCCCGGCGACCTGCTGCCGCTGCCCGGCCGCCGGCTGCGCGCCGTCTGGACGCCCGGCCACACCCCGGGCCATGTCTGCCTCCACCTGGACGAGGAGCACCCGGCGAACCGGCCGGGCAACGGCAGGCTCTTCTCCGGCGACCACCTGCTGCCCGGCATCACCCCGCATATCGGGCTCTACGAGGACCCGGACGACGCCACTGTCACGGATCCCCTCGGCGACTACCTCGACTCGCTGGAGCGGATCGGCAGGCTGGCACCGGCCGAGGTGCTCCCCGCCCATCAGTACGCGTTCACCGACGCGGCCTCCCGGGTACGGGAGTTGCTCGCCCACCACGAGGACCGGCTCCGCGATCTGCTATCCCTGCTGGCCAGCCCGCGCACCCCCTGGCAGGTCGCCGAGCGGATGGAGTGGAACCGCCCCTGGGAGCAGATCCCGCACGGCTCGCGCAATATCGCGGTCTCGGAGGCCGAGGCCCATCTGCGGAGGCTGGTGAAGCTGGGGCGGGCGGAAGTGCTCACCGGCAGCGACCCCGTCACCTATGTGGCGGTATAACAGGAAACATCACCCCGGAGCCGCCCGCTCCGCCACAGGATCACCGCGCCCGCCCCGCGCCCGGCCGCACCCCGCCCGTTCCCGGCTCCCCTGCCGTGCCCGAACTCGGAACGGGCGCAGGATAGTCCGCTGGTCGGAGTAGCGTTAGGGTCATGCATTCAGTACCGCACATCACGAGGGGGGCGGCCGCCGATGGCGCCGGACGAGGCTGTGATCGGCTGCACGGGGAAGCTGATCCTGGCCACGCGCGGATCTGCCGGCCCCGGTGAGGTCCTGGTCCAGGTCAGAGGCGGCTGGGAGGCCTTCCTCGCCTGGTCGGCGGAGCCACTGTCGTACGGGGCGACAGTGCTCGTGATCGAATCCCGCGGTACTCGCCAGGTCGACGTCATCGAGTGGACCGATCCCGTGGATCCGCTGGATGCGCTGACCCTCGACCCCGGCGACACCGACTAAGGAGACCAAGGATGTTGGGTTATCGCGTTCCAGCGCCGGACGAGGCCATGCTGATCTCCGGAGGCAGGCGTGGTCTGGGCGGTGCGCCCTTCAGGGTCGTGACCGGCCACGGCAAGTTCGTCCTTCCGGTCTTCCGCAAGACCCGCTTCCTGACGCTCGCGATGTGCGAGGCGGAGGTCGCCGAGACCTGTGTGACCCGGCAGGGCATCGTGCTGACGGTGCGGGCCGTCATCGCGTTCAAGGTCGGCAACGACACCGAGAGCATCGTCAACGCCGGTCAGCGCTTCCTCTCCGACCAGGACCAGATGTCGGTACTGACCGGCCGGATCTTCTCAGGGCATCTGCGCTCGATCATCGGCTCGATGACCGTCGAGGAGATCGTCACCGAGCGCCAGAAGCTCGCCACCGAGGTGCTGGAGACCTCCAAGACCGAGATGGCCAAGATCGGTCTGATCGTGGACTCGCTGCAGATCCAGTCGATCGACGACGGCGAGACGGGCTATATCGCGGCGATGTCGGCGCCGCACACGGCGGCCATCCAGCGGCAGGCGCAGATCGCCCAGGCGCAGGCCACCCAGCAGTCCGTGGAGGCGCAGCAGGAGGCCACCCGTAACCAGGCCGAGTACCAGCGGCAGACCGCCGTCGTACAGGCCCAGTACACCGCCGAGGTGGACCGGGCGCAGGCGCAGGCCGCCCAGGCCGGTCCGCTCGCCCAGGCCCACGCCCAGCAGGAGGTGCTCGCCGCCCAGACCGAACTGGCCGAGCGGGCCGCCCAGTTGCGCCAGCAGCAGCTGGTCGCCGAGATCGTGAAGCCCGCCGAGGCCGACGCGGAGCGCATCAGGGTGCTGGCCGTGGCCGAGGCCGAGCGGATGAAGATCCAGGCCGCGGCCGCCGCCTCGTACGACCGGGTGGCGCTCGACCGGATGCTGATCGACCAGCTCCCGCAGATCGTCAAGGAGGCCGCTTCCGGTCTCGCGGGCGCCAATGTCAACGTGCTCAACGGCGCGGACGGCCTGGGCGAGATCGCCGCCGGGCTGGTCGGCCAGGGCCTGACGATCCTCGACTCGGTACGGAAGAACCTGGGCGCGCAGGACGACGACGCCCATCAGGGCGGCGGCCGGGGCGCGGAGATCCAGCGCTACCTCGGCGGCAAGTCCGGCAGCGGGAACGACAACGGCGACAACGGGCCGGTCGACATCAAGTAGGACAGCGGCACCGAGCAGGGCCGCACAGCGGGTGAACGGACGGCGGCGCACCGGAT
>NZ_JBHYWP010000128.1:0-20219 GCF_042751845.1 Streptomyces sp. NPDC059398
GCATGGTGCTCGGCACGATCTCGCTGTAGACCCGCGCCTCGCGGACGCGACGGGCGATGTGCTGGGCGTACTGCGCGCCGAAGTCGACGACCCGTCCTGAGACGGGCCGGGGCCCCCGCCGTTCCCCGGCATCACGGCCTGAGAACTGGCCTGGAACTGGCCTAGGACTGCGGTCGCTTGCCGTGGTTGGCCGCGTGCTTACGGCGTGCCTTCTTCTTGCGGCGTCGTTTCGATGACATGGCTACCTCCCGCGTCTGAGAGCTTTCACGGGACACTCCGGTCAAGGACCGCCCCGAGTTCTGGACGTCCCACGTTTCCACATGGGCCGGGGCGACGCGATTCGACGCGCTGTCGCGCATGTACGGCGGAGTGACAACCCGGGATTCCTGGTGGCCACTTCACCGATCCTCCGTGGTGCGGAGGTTGTGGAATCGGAAGGTGCACCTGGGTCCGTCCCAGGCGGTCTTCGAGCATCGCCCGCCCGGCGGGAGAACACCCTTCCTGCGAACCGCTCCGGCACTCGCTGCGTGCCTCAGTCCCCGGACGGCTGGGACAGCGGGCGGACCTCGGTCGCCGTGACACGTCCGCCGATCTCGACCCAGCCCGCACCGGAGACCCGTACGACGAGGTCGGACCCCTGCCCCTGGCTGATCCGCAGATCACGCCCCAACTCCTCCGCGAGCAGCATCGCCGCGGCGCCGGTCGCCTCGTCCTCGTCGATGGCGTCGCCCCGCCGGGGAAAACCGCGCGCCCGGATCGTGCCCGCGGCCTCGTCCGCCCAAGCCCACGCATACAGCCAGCCATCGCCGGGCGGCGGCGCCGGCAGGGCGTCGACCACCTCGACGGACGGGAATCTCTGGGTGCGCTTGCCCGACACCCACTCCGCCCGGCCACGGATCCAGGTGAACTCCCCCTCGGTCCAGGTGGCCACGTCCCCGGCCACCGTCCGCAGGACGTCGGCCGGTGTGCCGCGGTCCCGCAGCAGCCACGCCGTGCCGATCAGCGGGTAGCCCGCGAAAGGCAGCCGCACGCTGGGTGTGTAGATGTCCACCTCGCCCCGCGCTGCGTCCTCCACGAACACGGTCTCCGAGAAGCCCAGTTGCCGGGCGACCCGCAGCCGCTCGGCCGTACCCGGCACGGCCGCCCCCTCACATACCACCCCCAGCGGGCTCCCCCCGGTCCCGTCCGGGCGTACGAACACGTGCACCACCGCGACGTCAGTCATACGGGAACTCAAACATGTGGCTGCCGTGGCTCCCGCGGCGTCCAGCACTCCCCGGAGTCCCTGAACTCCCGGAATGACCGGAACTCCCCCAGCGAAAACAGGTCGTGACGCCCGCGGGCGCGCTGATAGGACAGGCATATGGATGCCGATGCTGAATCGCTTGACCCACTGGACCATCTGATCGCCGAGCGCGCCTGCGAACGGCTGATCATCGAGTTCGTCCGCCGGCTCGACCTGGGAGACCCGGGCGAGGTGGCCGAACTCTTCACCACCGACGGGGTCTGGGAGTGGGCCGAGGGCGACCGCAGGATCCAGGGGCGTGAAGCACTCCGCGCCTACTTCGGTTCCCGGCCCGCCGACAGGCTCTCGCGCCGTGTCTGTACGAATATCCTGGTGACCGTCACATCCGGGACGACCGCGACGGCGACCCACTACTTCACGACGTACCGCGTCGACGGCCACACCCACGGCATGGAGCCCCCGCGGCTCCCGGCGCAGGTGGGCCATTACGAGGACACGTTCCGCAAGGCCGGAGGCCGGTGGCTCCTCGATACCCGTGCGACGTTTCTGGCTTTCGCCGGGCCGACCGCGCGTGTTCCGGGCGAGCCGGTTCACACGGCGTGAGGCGCCACCGCCCCCATCTGGAGCGGTCCAGTGCGTTACGCGTAGAGCTTCGCCCAGGTGTGGGCGCCCACCTCTCCGTCGACCGTGAGGCCGTGCACCTTCTGGAACTTCTTGACCGCGGCGAGGGTCTTCGCCCCGAAGTCGCCGTCCACACCGCTCCACGGCAGATCGTGCCAGTTGGCGAGCAGGCACTGGGCCTGGGAGACATGCGATCCGTGGTCGCCGTAGACGGTCAGTGCCCTGCCGCTGTAGTAGGCACACGCCGCCTGCGGTGACATCCCGTCCGATGACGCGGCTGCCGCGCTGTGCGCGGTGGCCGCGCCGGTGAGTGCGAGCAGCGCCGCGGCACCGGCTGCCAGCGCCGTACGCCTGATTCGAGCCATGGTCCGTACTCCTCTCTGCGGGCCGGGGGCGCCCCTGTTTCCGCGGTCGGGGCGCCTCCGGTGCTCGGACTGTCAGCAGTCGGGAACGCCTGCGATCTTGCGTCCGCCCTGCAGGAAGACGTTGCTGACCCAGGCGTCGTCACTGCCTGTCGTCAGCGTGACCTTGCTCCACCAGGGGTTGGTTCCGCCGCTGGGGTCGGCCACGGGTGTCGTGTTCTTGTTGGTCTGGCACCAGTCGGTGAGGTGGATGTGCGAGACGGTCGCCAGCACGGTTGCGCTGGTACGCGGTGCCTCGCGCAGGTGGACGCTGGTGGCGTAGACGTAGACCGTCTTCGACGCCGGCTGTGCGTCGGCCGCCTGTGCGGTGGGCGCGACGAGCAGCGCCCCCGCCGTGAGTGTGACGGCTCCCGCCGCTATCAGTGCACGTCGGTACAGCATGGTGTGAACCCCCGTAGAACTGAGTGAAAGTGAATCGGATTCGGAACCCGGGCCGGGCTCGGCCCGGCCGGACCAGAGGATCGAGCCGGATCGGCCGGTGGGACGGTCAGGTCGCGGCCCCGTACCCTTTTACGTTGCTGCCGCCACCGCCCCCACGTATTGGAGAAAATCGCGCCCCTCTCCACAACGGCGAAAACCCGACGGTCCGCCGCCGCAACGCCCTTGACCGTCCGGTCTCATCCAGTCGCATCCGATCTCATCCGGTTCCGTTCGGGCCTTATCCGGCCAGGACGAGGCTGGTGGTCTCCCCCGGCAGCCGGTCCACCGGCGGCCCGCCGCGCCGGGCCGGGAGCCGGCCGCCGAGGAACGCCGTCGCGGTCAGCCCGGTCATGGCTTTGAACTCCCGGCACAGGTGGGCCTGGTCGTAGAAGCCGCAGGCGGCCGCGACCTCCCCGGCCGGCCGGCCGCGGACGAGCTGACGACGGGCGCGCTGCATGCGCAGTACCCGCGCCGCCGCCTTGGGGCGCTGGCCGATCTGCTGCTGGAAGCGGTGCTCCAACTGCCGTACACCCCAGCCCACATCGTCCGCGAGCCGGGGAATCGGCAGCGTCCCTCCCGACCGTCCGAGCAGGGTCCAGGCCCGTACGATCTGCGGGGCGGGGCGCGGTCCGGTGGCGGCCCAGGCCGCCAGTGCCGTGTCGAGGAGCCGGAACCGCCCCTGCCAGCTGGGGACTTCGGCCAGTGCGTCGGTGAGCGCCGCGATCCGGCCACCCGGCAGCTGGAGCGGATCCACGGATTCGGCGGCCAGGTCGTGCTGGTCCGCGTCGAAGAGGGCGAAGGCCATCCAGGGGGCCAGGCTCACCTCCATCCCGTAGAGCCGTCCGCCGTGCTCGGCCAGGGTGGCGCAGGTCCGCAGCCCCGAGAGGACGGACATCCGGCGGAGCGGGCGTTCCGGACAGTCGGAGCGCGTGAGTGTGATCGGGTGTTCTTCGAACGCGAGCAGCAGGGTCGCCGCGCTGATCGGCGCTTCCAGACGCAGGCGCGGGTGGTCGAGCGCCAGCCGGAAACCCCGGTAGGCGAGCACCCCGGGCCGTAATCGGGGATGCGGAAGCGCATCGGCTGCCTCCCAGGTGCCCATCGGACAGGCCCGGAGGTCCATGTCTCTGGTTGTCATGTCGAAGGCGACGCGAGGCCCCACGGAGCGGTTCCCTCCGATTCCCGCCCGGAACGGGACCGTACGGGAGAATCGCCCGCCCCCGCAGCGACCCGGCGTCCGAGCGTCGTGGGCCGGGCCTGACGCGGCCCCGTACCGCTGCTTTACGCCTTGCTGTACGGTCGGGACATGTCGAAGCCAGTGACGATCCGGGTCGATGACGAATTGCACGCGTTGCTCAAGGAACGGGCCGAGGCCGAGGGAACCACGGTGACCGCGCTCATCACCCGTGCCGCACACGACGCCGTCCGCGACCCCCGTCTCGAAGGCGCCGCCGAGGTGTTCCGCTCGTTCGTCAGCGACAACGCGGACGCGTTCGACAGCGCCTTCCCGGAGGACGCGCCGTCCTTGCTGGACGCACCGGGGCGGGCCGCCTGAGGTGGAGCTCCATGTCGACATCCGCTGGCTTCTGGAGCGCCAGGCGGAGGCGCTGCCCAAGCATCCGCACATCCACGACTTTTCCAGCCTGGTGGCCGCCGTCGGCCGGCATCGCGTCAACACCCCCAGGGTCGGCGCCACGGTCGACAACTCCTGGCGCGCCGCCGCGCTGATGCACGCGGTCATCCGGTTACGTCCACTGCCCGCCCGCAACGCGCTGTTCGGCGTGGGTCTGGTCGTCGCGTACATGGACGCCGCAGGCGAGGGCATCGACGCACCCTACGGGGCGCTGATCGACCTGGCCCGCGACATCGACACCGGGCGCTGCGACGCGTACGACGCGGCCGACCGCATCCGGTCCTGGCGGATCTGACCGGCCGGCGGAGCCATCACGGGTGCGGTGCGCCGCCCGGCAACTGCCAGGCGTGGACCGGGTGTCAGGCGGGGGCGCCCTGCCCGCGGCCTCCGGCCACATAGGACGTCAAGTCGCTGCCCAGCAGCTCGGAGACGAGCCGGTGACCTGCCTCGCCCGCCGACGCGGACGGCTTGTGTTCCCCGGCCGCGTGGCCCGACGCGGCGCCATGGCCCGAGGCGGCAGCATCGCCCGATGCGGCGGCCGCGGCGGCGGCGCTTCCCAGAACGGCCTGAGCGACCAGGGCACTTGCGGCCAGGAGCTTGGGGAACGTTCGCATACGAGGCGCCTTTCTCGGCAGAAGTCCGGGTGGCGGAACACGGTCCGTGGCCCCCCGCTGTCCCTCCCAGTGTGTGCGTGTATTTCGCTGCGGCCGCTCGCCGGGATTGCTCTCGGCACTGCGTTCACCCGAACGGGGCGGCGCACCCGGCACGGGAGGGGCGTACGCCCGGCGACGTACGCGCGCCGGGCACGCGAGAATGGCGGGTGCGGGGAACGAAGTCCGACGAGCATGGTGATGGCTGTGGACAGAGCAGGCGGCAGGGGCGCCCTGCCTACGCTGGATGCGTTTCTGCGGTGCCTCGGACCGCAGCCGACCGCCGGCCGGAGCCCGGCAGACCCGGCAGTCCGCACCACGCCCGCAGACCTCACCGACCCGGCGCGGCTGACGGACCACGGCGGCCGGGCGGTGGCCGGAGCGGTGCCCGCGAGTGTGCCGTACACCGGCGATGACATCCGGGACCTGCTGGTGGTCGCGGAGCCGGACGAACCATGGCTGCTGGACCGGGATGCCACCGGGCTCCGGCTGAGCGCGCTCGCCGGAGCGGGCGCCACCGGGCTCCTGGTGAACGGTCCCCTCCCGGCCTCCGCGCACCAGGCGTTGGTCTCGGCCGCCCGGCGGTACGACGTCCCGGCGATCCTCGTCCCCGGTCTGCCCTGGCTCCGCGCCGCCCGCATCATCAGCGACCTGCGCAACGCAGCGGCCGAAGAGCGTGCGGCATCGCTCAGCGGCCTGCTGGAGGCCGCCCGCCCGGACAGGGACGGCGGTGCCGTGCCGCTGCTGGAGTGGCTGTCCGCCGCCGTGGAGGGCACCGCCGGGATCCTCGCGCCCCACGAGGACGCTTCCCGGGGGCCGGCGCCCGACGCGGTCGAGGCCCTCCGTGCGGGGCGGACCACCGCTTCCGGGACGCGGAGCGGTTCCACGCAGCTCCGGATGTACGCGATCGGAACGTCGGAGCCGCATCCGGTGCTCGTCGTGACCCGCCCCGGCGCCTTCCCGCCCGGGGCCGCGGAGTCGGTGCGCCGGGTGCTCCCCTTTCTTGAGGAAGCCGTACGCCATCCGCTCACCGGGCCCGAAGGTCTGGAGAGCGCCCAAGTCGCGGTGCTCCAGCTCCTGATGGGCGGGCTGGTCACCTGGGCCAGGAGAACGGCTCACGCGCTGCGGCTGAGCCGGACGGCCATGGCGGCGCCCGCTGTCCGCGTCCATATCCTCCAGTGCCCGCCGGGGCTGCGCGACACCGCCGCCGGCCAGTGCAGGCAGCAACTGCGGGAGACGGGTCTTGTGGTGCGGTGTCCGGTCGACGACGGTCAGGTGATCATCATCACCGCGGCGCCCGATGGCCACGGGGCCGACGACCCGGCCCGCGACGCCCTGGCATCCCTCGTGGCCGTAACCCCCGCGTACCGCCTGGGGACCAGCCGCCAGGCTCCGCTGGCGGCGACCGCGGGGGCGTACGAAGAGGCGACCCAGGCGCTCGCCGTGGCACGGAACCGGGCGGGACGGGTCGCCGCGTACGAGGAGGAGGCCGATCTGCCCCGGCTGCTCCCGCCGGCCGCGGACTCCTGGTCCGGTCGTTTCCTCCAGCCGCTCGACCGGCTCCCGGCCGGGAGAAGGCCGGAGATCGCACACTCCGTACGTCTGGGGCTGGCTTTCGGCATCAGTGGCGCGGCGACGCTGAGCGGACAGCACCGCAATACGGTGCGGGCCCATCTCGCACGCACCGCGCAGCTGCTCGGCCTCGATCTCCGGCGCCTGGGCGACCGCGCCGTACTGAGTCTGGCGCTGCGGATCGAGGACCTGGCGGCGGACGGCGCGTCCGGGACGGCGGCGGACGCGGAAGATCCGGACGCGCCCGCGGCCCCGGGCCTCCACCCGTCCACGGCCCCGGACCTCCACCCGTCCGCGGCCCCGGCCCTGTCCCCGTCGTCCCCGGCCTCAGCCCCGTCCCGGGACGCCGGTCTGCGCGAGCTGCTTCGGCATCCGCTCTGCCAGGAGTGGGCCGCCCGTTTCCTGGCCCCGCTCGACACCGTCCGGCGCCAGGATGTCCGGCGCACCGTCACGACCTGGGTCCTCCGCGGCGCCCGGACGGAGGAGACCGCGAACCGGCTCCGGCTGCACTCCAAGACCGTGCTGGCCCATCTGGCCACGGCGGAGCGGGTTCTGCAGCGCCCGCTCATCGAAACCCACCGGCGGATCACCGAGGGCGACGACAGCGCGAACGGATTCAACGGACCGCACGATGTCGTACTCGCACTGCATGTCGCCTCCCCCGAGCTGGGCATCCTCGACAGCCGGCTGCTCGACGGCTGAGAGCCCGGATGCGCGGTGGCTGGGGGGGGCGGATGCGCAGGGGCTGGGAGGGACCGGATGCGCAGTGGCCGGGGGTCCGGTCCCTCCCTCACCGCCGGTCCGGCTCGGCGCATTCGGGCTTGTGCAGCGATGAGGGGTGACGGGGAAAACTTGTGCACCGGCGCCGTTCCGCGTGCCCGGAGCGGCGGCTAGCGTCCCTGGGGAGATCGCTTCGCGTCCGCGGTTGCGACGTCACCGTCGCCCCGGGCGGACCAGCGCATCGCACTCGGGTCACCGGCCCGGCTCTGACCGGTACAGGGGTTCGGTCAGGGCCTGCCGGCGGGCCGCGCCGCATCGGCCGGGCGCCTCGCCGCCCGTCCTCCCTCTCCCGCTTCGGACAGCGCCGAGGGGCAGGGACGGCCATGTCCACCGACAATGGGGTACTCGGGCCCGGAGAAGGCAGCCGGGCGCCCGGCAGACTGTCGGAGGTACGGCATGACAGCGAGCGGACAGCCGGAGCGGCCCACTGGCGACCCGGCGCGCACGGAGCAGACGGCGAGGACGGCTCCGGCGGAGCAGACGGCGCGGACACCGCGGGCCGGCCGGCCCGCCGGGCCCGCGCACGGCACGGTGACCCATCAGCTGATCGCAGACCACCTGGTCGAAGGGCGGATGGACCCCGGGACCGAGATCGGGCTGCGCGTGGACCAGACACTCACCCAGGACGCCACCGGCACGCTGGTCATGCAGGAACTGGAGGCGCTCGGCCTCGACCGGGTACGCACCGAGGCGAGCGTGCAGTACGTGGACCACAACATCATCCAGACCGACGAGCGGAACGCCGAGGACCACGCGTTCCTCCGCTCGGCCGCCCGCCGCCTCGGCGTCTGGTACTCGAAGCCCGGCAACGGTGTGTCGCACCCCGTCCATATGCAGCACTTCGGTGTCCCGGGCCGGACACTCGCCGGTTCCGACTCCCACACCTGCGCCGCCGGGTCCCTCGGTATGTTCGCCGTCGGCACCGGGGGGCTGGAGGTCGCACTGGCCATGGCGGGCCGTCCGCTGCGCATCACCATGCCGCACATCTGGGGCATCCGGCTGACCGGGTCCCTCCCCGAGTGGGTCAGCGCCAAGGACGTCGTCCTGGAGATGCTGCGCCGGCACGGTGTGAAGGGCGCGGTGAACCGGGTCCTGGAGTACCACGGTCCCGGGCTGGCCTCGCTGTCGGCGATGGACCGGCATGTGATCGCCAATATGGGGGCCGAACTCGGCGCCACCACCACGGTGTTCCCCTCCGACGACGCCGTACGGGTCTTTCTGCGCAGCGAGGGGCGTGAAGAGGTCTGGACGCCCCTGCGGGCGGCGGACGACGCGGTCTACGACCTGGACGAGGAGATCGACCTCTCCACGCTGGAACCGCTCATCGCCCGGCCCACCTCGCCGGGCAACGTGATGCCGGTGCGCGAGGTCGCGGGTGAGCCGGTGGGCCAGGCGGTGATCGGTTCCTCCGCCAATCCCGGTCTGCGTGACTTCGCCATGGCCGCGGAGATGGTCCGCGGCCGGCAGACCCCGCCCGGGGTGAGTTTCGACGTCAATCCGACGTCCCGGGAGATCCTCCAGGACCTCAGCCGTTCCGGTGCGGTCTTCGATCTGATCGCGGCCGGGGCCCGGATCCACCAGGCCGGCTGTCTGGGCTGTATCGGCATGGGCCAGGCCCCGGCGGTCGGCCGCAACTCACTGCGTACGTTCCCGCGCAACTTCCCCGGCCGGTCCGGCACTCAGGACGACGCGGTGTGGCTCTGCTCTCCGGAGACGGCGACCGCGTCGGCGCTGAACGGAGTCATCACCGATCCGCGCGACTGGGCCGCGGAGACCGGTCTCGCGTACCCGGTGGTCGGGGCGCTGCGCTCGGAGCCGGTCAACACCGCGATGCTCGAACCCCCGCTGCCGCCCGAAGAGGCGTCCCGGGTGGAGCTGGAGCGCGGCCCCGGGGTCTCCGCGCTGCCCGACCTCGATCCGCTTCCGGACAGTGTGACCCTGCCGGTGCTGCTGAAGACCGGCGACAACGTGTCGACCGACGAGATCTCGCCGGCCGGCGCCAAGGCGCTGCCGTACCGCTCCAACATCCCGCGCCTCGCCGAGTTCACCTTCACCCGCATCGACCCCGACTATCCGTCCCGCGCGGCCGGTTGCCGGGACACCGGCGGGCACCTGGTCGTCGGCGGGGACAACTACGGGCAGGGTTCCTCGCGTGAGCACGCGGCGCTCACACCCCGGTATCTGGGGCTGCGGGTGGTGATCGCCAAGTCGTACGCGCGGATCCACTGGCAGAACCTGGCCAACTTCGGGGTTCTGGCGCTCGAATTCGACGACCCCGCCGACTACGACCGTGTCGGGCAGGGCGACGAGATCCGGCTCGACGGTCTGCACGCGGCTCTCGCACCGGACGCCGAGCCGTCCCTGGTCGCCGTCAACACCACCCGGGACGAGAGCTATCGGGTTCACCACCATCTGCCCGCCCACCGCCGCCGTACCGTCCTGCTCGGCGGCATCATCCCGGCGGTCGCCGCCGAGGAGGCGGGGCGCTGAAGCGAGTGCGGCGGGGCGGTGAAGGGCGCGCGCACCGTGCCCGACGCGTTCGGCCGAATGCACGCATGAGGGCCCTGAGCTGTTGATAATGACGTGTGGCGCAGAAGGACAGGAAACTCCGCGCGTCCCTGACGCTCGTCGTCGTCGGGGCGCTCGCGCTGCTGGGTTACGCCTCACAGGCCGAGACCAGCAGCGCGCAACGGCATGCAGACACCGGTACCGGGATGCCGGGGGCCGAGGCCCGGGACCAGGACCAGCCGCGCGCGGCGCTGGTGGCCGACGGCACGGCGTACACCCCCCTCAGAACGCAGCAGAACGCCCGGGTGGGCGTGCTGTTCGAGAAGGACGACACCGGTGACCACTTCTGCACCGCGAGCGTCGTCGCGAGTCCGGGCCGGAACATGCTGATCACCGCCGCCCACTGTGCCTTCGACGGCGGCGGCTCGCCCAAGGGTGACCTCGTCTTCGCGCCCGCCTACCGGGAGGGCGAGAAACCGGCCGGGCTGTGGCACGTCAGAAAGGTCGTCGCGGACGACCGCTGGGCCAAGAACGGGAACCCGGACGTCGACGTCGCCTTCCTGCTCCTCGACAGCAACGACGGCAAGCGGATCCAGGACGTCCTCGGCGCCAACACACTCGGCATCGGCCGGGGCTTCCACAACAAGGTCAAGGTGACCGGCTACCCCAACGCCAAGGACACACCGATCTCCTGCCGTAACCGCACCACCCGGTTCAGCGCCACCCAAATGCGTATCCACTGCACGAATTTCGCCGGCGGTACGAGTGGCAGCCCCTGGGTCACGTCCGGCTCCCCGAACGCGCCGACCGGCACGGTGATCGGTGTCCTGGGCGGCTACCAGCGCGGCGGTGACGATGACGACGTGTCGTACGCGTCCTACTTCAACAGCGGGATCGCCACGCTCTACCAGCAGGCCAAGGCCGCTGACTGAGACAGCCGGGACCGGCAGGCGGCCGGGCCCGGCGTTCAGGCCGGGGCGGTTGTGCGGATCGGCGCGGTGTTCAGGTCGGCGCGGTGTTCAGGCCGGGCCGATGTACTGCCGCTCGGACGCGACGGCCAGATCCGCCTCCATCCGTGCGACGGCCGCCTTCAGAGCAGGCAGGACGGTGTCGAGGAACTGCTGTCTCGTGGCGCGGCCCGCGTGCTGTGAGACGTTGACGGCGGCGACCGTTACCCCCCGGCGGTCCTGCAGCGGTACCGCGACGGAGCGCAGACCCTCCTCCAACTCCTCGTCGACCAGGGCATGGCCGTCGTGGCTGACGGAACCAAGGATGTCCGCAAGGGCGCCCGCCGATCTCACGGTGTGCCGGGTGAGCGGTTCGAAGCCGGTACGGGCCAGCCGGGCGGCCTGTTCCGGTGCGGGCAGGCCCGCGAGGAGGACCCGGCCCATCGAGGTCGCATAGGCGGCGAACCGGGTGCCGACGGTGATGTCCACGCTCATGATCCGGGTGGTGGGCACCCGCTCCACGTACCGGATCTCGTCACCGTCGAGGACCGCGACGGACGCCGACTCGCGTACCAGGCCGACCAGTTCGGCGAGGTGGGGCCGGACGATCTCACCGAAGGACAGCCTGGAGAGGCGGGCGTAGCCCAGTTCGAGTACGCGCGGGAGCAGGGTGAAGACACCCCCGTCGGCGCGCACATGGCCGAGGTACTCCAGGGTGATGAGGGCGCGGCGGGCGCTGGCGCGCGGGAGGGCTGCGGCCTCGGCCACGGCGGTCAGGCCCAGTCCGCCGGGGGCCGTGCCGAGCGCCCGCAGGACGGTGAGCCCCCTGGCGAGCGACTGGAGGAACTCGGGGCCCAGTTCCGCCTTGAGTCCGCTGTCCGCCACACCGGGCACGGCCGCGGGGGGCGGTGGCGCGGGGCGGTGCGGCGCGCGCAGCGCCTCCTCCATCGCCGCCGCGGACCGCCGCAGACGGGGCAGCGCGTGCTCGCGGAGCGTCCGTGCGCTGTGGCGGCTGGTGTGGCTGACGACGCTCAGCGCGCAGAGCGGTCTCCCGGCCGGATCGCGGACGGCGTGGGCGACGGCGACGAGACCGGGTTCGATGAACTGGTCGTCCAGCGACCAGCCCCGGCCGGCCGCCTCATCGGTGCGGGCGTCGAAGGCCGCCTCGACCAGGTCGGTGCGGGTGGTGTCGGCGCGGGGTGGCACCGCGGGGAATCCGGTGTCGAGGGGGTCCGCTCGGCGGCGGGCCAGCCACCGCTCGCGGTCGGCCCCGTCCCAGCCGGCGGCGAAGATCGCCCCGGGTGCGCAGCGCTCGGCGGGCAGCAGATCGCCGATCCGGAAGGCGAGCGACATGGCGCGTCTGCGGGTGGCCTGGGTGATGAATCGGACACCGTCGCCGTCGGGTACGGCGATCGACACGGACTCGTCCAGTTCGTCGGCGAGGGCCACCGCGTGCGGTTCCAGCGCGTCGGGCAGGCCGCAGGAGGCCAGATAGGCGTTGCCGAGCTCCATCAGCCGGGGGGCGAGCAGCAGATCGCGGCCCTCGCAGCGGAGGTAGCCGAGGCGGGCGAGGGTGATCGCGATCCGGTCGACGGTGGAGCGCGCCAGGCCGGTCGTGCGGGCCAGGTCGCTGGCGCGCTGGCGTGGCTGCGGGTCTTTGGCCATCGTGCGCAGCACGGTCAGGCCACGCTCCAGCGGTCCGACCGTTTCCCCGGGCGCGGCGGGCGCCGCCGCGGACTCCCGCATGGCCTGCGGCATGGGCCTACCTCCTCGGAGCGGCCACCGGGCCGGTGGCGCTGGGAAAACCGTACCCGGAGGCGTTGACAGGTCCGAAAGCTCGGCGGACACTCAAGCGCAGCGATTATGAACGATAGTTCATTGGGCGAACAGGGGCTGTGCATGGACAAGTTGACGGCAACCGCCGGCGAGGCGGTGTCGGACATCCCGGACGGCGCGTCCCTGGCCGTCGGCGGATTCGGGCTGAGCGGCGTTCCCGAGGTGCTGATCCAGGCCCTGTACGCCAGGGGCTCGACCGGGCTCAGCGTCGTCTCCAACAACTGCGGGGTGGCGGACGGAGGGCTCGGCACCTTGCTCGCGGCCGGGCGGATCGCCCGGGTGACCGGCAGCTACGTCGGCGGGAACGAGGAGTTCGCCCGCCGCTATCTCGGCGGTGAGCTGGAGCTCGAACTCACCCCTCAGGGGAGCCTGGCCGAGCGGCTGCGGGCCGGCGGCTGCGGCATCCCGGCCTTCTTCACCCCGGCCGGTGTCGGCACCCAGGTCGCCGAGGGCGGACTGCCCTGGCGTTACGCCCCGGACGGCAGCGTCGAGGTCTCCTCACCGCCCAAGGAGGTGCGGACGTACGACGGCCGCGACTACGTACTGGAACGTGCCATCACCACCGACTTCGCCCTGGTGCGCGCCGCCAGGGGCGACCGGCACGGCAACCTCGTCTTCAGCAAGGCGGCCCGAAACTTCAATCCGCTCGCCGCGATGGCCGGACGGATCACCGTCGCCGAGGTCGAGCAGCTGGCCGAGCCGGGTGAGATCGGCCCCGACGATGTCCATGTCCCGGGAGTCTTCGTGCAGCGCGTCGTGGCACTGACCCCGGCGCAGGCAGCCGCCAAGGGCATCGAACGGCGGACCGTCTCAGCGGCCCCGGCGGCGCACGGGACGGTGCTCGGCTGATGGCCTGGACACGGAACGGGATGGCGGCGCGCGCCGCGCGTGAGCTGCCTGACGGCTGCTACGCCAATCTCGGCATCGGCCTTCCGACCCTGGTGGCCAACTTCCTCCCCGCCGGGGCCGATGTGGTGCTCCAGTCCGAGAACGGGCTGCTGGGCGTCGGCCCGTACCCCGGCGACGACGAGGTCGATCCCGACCTCATCAACGCGGGCAAGGAGACCGTCACCGTGCTGCCTGGGGCGAGCTTCTTCGACTCCGCGCTCTCCTTCGGCATGATCCGCGGCGGCCATGTCGACGCCGCGGTCCTCGGCGCCATGCAGGTGTCCGCCACGGGCGACCTCGCCAACTGGGCCGTTCCCGGCAAGATGATCAAGGGAATGGGCGGTGCGATGGACCTCGTCCACGGCGCCCGCAGGGTCATCGTCCTGATGGAACACCTGGCCAGGGACGGCTCACCCAAGATCCTCCCGGAGTGCACACTGCCGCTGACCGGGCGACGCTGCGTCGACCGGATCATCACCGACCTCGCCGTCATCGACGTGACCGGAGGCGGGCTCGCGCTGGCCGAGACGGCTCCCGGGGTGAGCCCGGACGAGGTCCTGGCCCGCACGGCCGCACCCGTACGCCTGCCGTCCGGCCGCGAGTCCGCACCCGTACGCCTCCCGCACCACCCCACGGCCCCCCGCTGACAGCTGCCCCGGGACTCCGCCGCGCGGCGGGGCCCGAAGGCTGTACCCGCACCCCCTGGTACCGGAAAGGCAACCGTCCACCATGGCGCTCACCCAGCCCGACATCTCCCGTGAGATCACCCAGGAGTACGAGACCTATGTCAAGGCCGGCACGGTCCGGCACCACCCGTCCCGCGGCTACCCGCCCTACCGGAGCACGGCGCTGCGCCACCCGCGACAGCCGCTGGCCGTCGTGCGGGACCCGGAGGCGGTGGAACTGTCGGGTCCGGCCTTCGGTGTCACCGATGTCACGATGCTGGACGCCGATCTGACGCGGCAGCACCCGGGCGAGCCGCTGGGTGAGCGCATCACCGTCACCGGCCGTGTCCTCGACCGCGCGGGCCGCCCGGTGTGCGGTCAGCTGGTGGAGATATGGCAGGCCAACGCATCCGGGCGCTATGCGCACCAGGGCGACCAGCACCCGGCGCCGCTCGACCCCCACTTCACCGGCGTCGGCCGCTGTCTGACGAGCGACCGGGGCTGGTACTCCTTCACCACCGTCAGGCCCGGCGCCTACCCATGGCGGAACCACGCCAACGCCTGGCGCCCCGCGCACATCCACTTCTCGCTCTTCGGGCGGGCCTTCACTCAACGCCTGGTCACCCAGATGTACTTCCCCGGCGACCCGCTCTTCGCCTACGACCCCATCCTGCAGTCCGTCACCGACGACGACGCCAGGGACCGCCTGGTCGCCCGGTACGACCATGAACTGTCCTGCCCCGAGGAGTCGTTGGGCTACCGCTGGGACATCGTCCTCGACGGCCCCACCGCCACCTGGACGGAGGAGGGACGATGACCGTGCTCCCCACTCCGTCCCAGACCGTGGGCCCCTTCTACGGTTACGCGCTGCCGTTCCCCTGCGGCCCCGAGATGGCCCCGGCCGGGCACCCGGACACCCTCACGGTGCACGGCCAGGTCCTCGACGGCGGCGGCGAGCCGGTACCCGACGCGCTGCTGGAGTTCTGGCAGCCCGCACCCGGCGGTTCCCGGACGGGGGCGCCCGGCTCGATGCGCCGCGACCCGGTCACCGGCGGCCATCTCGGCCGCGACGGCCTCACCTTCACCGGCTTCGGCCGGGTCGCCACCGATGCCGAAGGACGGTGGGTGGTACGCACCCTGCCGCCCGGCGGTGTGCCGTACCTGTCCGTCTGTGTCTTCGCCCGCGGACTGCTGCACCACCTCTACACCCGGGTCTACCTCCCCGACGGCCCGGACGGGACCAGCCCGCCGGCCGACCCGCTGCTCGACTCTCTCGCCCCGGACCGCCGGAAGACCCTGATCGCCACCGGAACGGCGCCGCGCACCTACCGTTTCGACATCCGTCTGCAGGGCGCCGGGGAGACGGTATTCCTTGAATTCCGCTGACCGTCCAACGGCTTCGGCCGTCGCCCTGGCCGGCCACGCCCCACAGCGCCTGCCTGCCTGCCTGCCTGCCTGCCTGCCGTAAGGAAACAGCCGTGAACCGTCTCCCGCACCATCTGCTGGACGGCCCACCCGGCGGCCCGCCCCTGGTCCTCGGACCGTCCCTCGGCACATCGGTGTCCGTCTGGGCGGCTCAGGCCGCCGCCCTGTCCCGTACCCACCGTGTGCTCCGCTTCGACCTGCCCGGCCACGGCGGCTCGCCCGCCGGGCTGCTCCCGCAGGACGGCTCCGCCACCGTCGCCGGACTCGCCGGACTCGTCCTGCGGCTGGCCGACGCCCAGGGCTGGGACCGCTTCGGGTACGCGGGGATCTCGCTGGGGGGAGCCATCGGCGCCCACCTCGCGGTGCACCACCCGGAGCGGATCGGAACGCTCGCGCTGGTCTGTTCATCGGCCCGCTTCGGCGCCCCGGCGGGCTGGCGTGAGCGCGCCGCGCTGGTCCGGGCCGACGGCACCGCTTCCCTCGCACCGGGCGCGGCGGACCGCTGGTTCACCCCCGCCTTCGCCGGGTCGACCGCCGCCGCCGGTCCGGTCGGGGACCTGCTCGCCACCGACCCGGCCGGGTATGCGGCCTGCTGCGACGCGCTGGCCGCCTTCGACCTGCGGGGCGAGCTCCACCGCATCCGGGCACCCGCTCTGGTGATCGCCGGGCGCGAGGACCGGGCGACTCCCCCGGCGCACGCCCGGGAACTCGCCGACGGCATCCCGGGCTCCGCCCTGGTCGAACTGCCCGGTGCCTCCCATCTCGCTCCGGTCGAGCAGCCACGGCCCGTACTCACCGCGCTCCGGGCGCACTTCGCCGTCCCGGCCTCCGACGACGCCTCGCGCCGCACCGCCGGGTCGGCTGTACGCCGTGCCGTACTGGGGGATGCCCATGTGGACCGGGCCGCCGAACGCCGTACACCGTTCACCGCCGCCTTCCAGGACCTCATCACCCGCTACGCCTGGGGCGAGATCTGGACCCGTCCCGGTCTTGACCGCCGTACGCGCAGCTGCGTCACCCTCACGGCGCTGGTCGCCCAGGGCCACCTCGACGAGCTGGCCCTGCACATCGGCGCCGCGGTCCGCAACGGGCTCACCCGTGACGAGATCGAGGAGGTGCTGCTCCAGAGCGCCGTCTACTGCGGTGTCCCGGCGGCCAACGCGGCCTTCGCCACCGCCCAGCGGGTGCTGGCCGGACTCGACGGGTCCGGCTGACCCCGCCGCCCCGCCCTCCCCTCGCACCCCTCCGTCCCAGGAGCACCATGCGCACATGCGTCGGCATCATCGGCGCGGGCCCGGCCGGCCTGCTGCTGTCCCATCTGCTCCACCGCCAGGGCATCGCCAGTGTCGTCCTGGAACTCCGCACGCGTGAGCACGTCGAACACCGTCAGCGCGCCGGCATTCTCGAACACGGCACCGTCGAGGTCCTGCGAGCCTCCGGGGCCGGGGAGCGGATGGACCGGGAGGGCATCCCGCACCGGGGCGTCGAGCTGAGATTCGACCGCCGCCCGCACCGCATCGACCTCGGCGCGGGCACCGGTGGGCGGTCGGTGATGGTGTACGCGCAGACCGAGATGGTGAAGGACCTCATCGCACTGCGCGAACGGGACGGCGGCGCCGTGCTCTTCGGGGCCGAGGCGGTCTCCGTCGAGGGAACCGGCACCGGGGCTCCGGCGGTCCGCTACCGCCACCAGGGGGCCGAAGAGACTCTGGACTGTGATGTCGTCGTCGCCTGCGACGGCTTTCACGGCGTCGGGCGCCGCTCGGTGCCCGAGGGTCTGCTCACGGTATCGGAGCGCACCTATCCCTTCGCCTGGTTGGGCATCCTGGCCGATGTGCCGCCCTCCTGCGACGAGGTGGTCTACGCCCACCACGAGCGCGGCTTCGCGCTGCACAGCATGCGCTCCCCGCAGGTCAGCCGCCTCTATCTGCAGGTCGATCCCTCGGACAGCACCGAGAGCTGGCCGGACGAGCGGATCTGGAGCGAACTCGACGCCCGCTTCGAGACCGAAGGCGACTGGCAGCTCCGGCGCGGCCCGATCACCGAGAAGACCATCACCCCGATGCGCAGCTTCGTGGCGGAACCCATGCGCCACGGCCGCCTCTTCCTGGCCGGTGACGCGGCCCATATCGTTCCGCCCACCGGGGCCAAGGGTCTCAACCTCGCCGTCGCCGACGTCACCCTGCTGGCGCGGGCCCTCACGCACTGGCACAGCCACCAGGACGAGTCGCTGCTCGACGCGTACTCCGACACCGCGCTGCGCCGCGTCTGGCGGGCCGAGCACTTCTCGTACACGATGACCACCCTGCTGCACACCGACCCCGCGGCCACCGGCTTCGAGCGCCGTCTCCAGCTCTCCCATCTGCGGTACCTCGTCTCGTCGGAAGCGGCGTCGGCCTCGCTGGCCGAGAACTACACCGGGCTGCCCCTGGTCTGAGCGGTACGCCACCGGGCACACGCGCCGCCGGGCACAGGGGAATTCGCCGAGGGCAGAACGCCACCGGCAGCCTGCCGGGCGCGGGGCTTCTAGGGTGAAGGAGTGAGCAGCCACCCGCCGAACCAAGCCCGCGCCCTTCCCCTGCGCCCGGTCGCAGCCGCTGCTGCGCCGGTCCCGCAGGCCGAGACGAAAGAGCCCCTGTGGCGGGACGTCGTGGGTGATGTCCTGCGCCGTGAACGCCTCGCGCAGGAGCGCACCCTGAAGGATGTGGCCGACACGGCCAGAATCTCGATGCCCTACCTCTCCGAGCTGGAGCGGGGCCGCAAGGAAGCCTCGTCCGAGGTCCTCGCGGCTGCCGCCCGTGCGCTCGGTCTCGGCCTCGGGGATCTGCTCGCTCTGGGCCAGCGCGAAGTCGCCCGTCTCACCCGTACGGGCCCCGCCGGGTCCCGTACCGCTCCCGCGCCCACGGCGCACGCTCTGGGCTCCGGGCGGCCGCACGCCCGCGCCGACGACGGCACCGCGATGACCGTCGTGACGGAGCTGAGTTCCCGCCGTGCGGTGGCCGACCCGGTCGTGCCGCCGGTCGCTCCGCCGGTCTCGCGCCAGGGTGAAGTGCGCCTGGCGGCCTGAGCGTCGGGCCTGCGGGAGGGCAGGGCGGGTGCGCCCGTCCTGCCCTCCGCCCCCTCGGTTCCGTGCCGGGGGCCGGTCTCGTTCCCGGCTCTCCCGCGCGAATGCGTTACACGGGTACGTTCCGGCGGCTGAGCACCTGGTCGGCGAGTCCGTACGCGACCGCCTCCCGCGCGGTGAAGACCTTGTCGCGGTCCATGTCGGCGCGGAGTTCGGAGATCTCGTGGTGCGTGTGCCGGGAGAGCACCTCTTCGACCTCCGAGCGGAACCGGAGCATCTCCTTGGCCTGCAGGCTGAGATCGGAGACCGTGCCCTGCCGGCCACCGGTCGCGGGCTGGCCGAGCAGGACCCGTGCGTGGTCCAGTACGAACCTTCGGCCCGGGTCTCCGCCCGCGAGCAGCACCGCGGCGGTCGAGGCCGCCTGGCCGACACAGAAGGTCGAAACGGGTGAGCTGACGAAGGTCATCGTGTCGTAGATGGCCATCAGCGAAGTGACCGATCCGCCGGGCGAGTTGAGATAGACGGAGATCTCGGTCTGCTGGCTCGCCGACTCCAGGTGCAGCAGCTGCGCGATGACGACGTTGGCCACGCCGTCGTCGATCTCCGTACCGATGAAGATGATGCGCTCGGAGAGCAGCCGGCTGAAGACGTCGTAGGAACGCTCCCCGTGCGGGGTGCGCTCGACGACGTTCGGGATCGTGTACTGGCCCATGTTCACCGGGTAGTGGTCCATCTCAGAGCCCCGTCCGTCGCCGCGGGCCGGCCGGGCGGACGTCGTCCAGCGACTCCACGACCCGGTCGACCATGCCGTACTCCTTGGCCTGCGCCGCGGTGAACCAGCGGTCGCGGTCGCCGTCCCGGGAGATCGTCTCCTCGCTCTGGCCGGTGTGGTCCGCGGTGATCCGCTCGATGGCCTTCTTGGTGAATTCGAGGTTCTCCGCCTGGATCGCGATGTCGGCCGCGGTCCCGCCGATACCGGCCGACGGCTGGTGCATCATGATCCGCGCGTTCGGCAGCGCGAAGCGCTTGCCGCGCTCTCCGACCGTCAGCAGGAACTGGCCCATGCTGGCGGCGAACCCCATCGCGAGGGTGGCGACGTCGTTCGGGATGAGCTGCATGGTGTCGTAGATCGCGAGCCCGGCCGTCACCGAGCCGCCGGGGCTGTTGATGTACAGACTGATGTCGGTCTTCGGGTCCTCGGCCGACAGCAGGAGCAGCTGGGCACAGACCCGGTTGGCAGAGACGTCGTCCACCTGGGTGCCGAGCAGGACGATGCGCTGCATCAGGAGCTGGGCGGCCAGATGGTCGTCGAAGGGGGTGGCGGGGGTGCTGTCGTCGTCGGACGCCCGGGGGGCGAGGGCGGTGCCCCAGCCGCTGGGGGGAGTTGGCATCGGTCCTCCTTGTCGGGGCGCGGACGCGGGATCCGCGCTCTTCCCCCACTGTCGGCCCGGCCGGGTGCCCTGCCGGGCTTTCTCGGCCCGCAGCAGATTCGCCGACGGCAGAGCCGGGCCGACCGGCAGGACCAGCCTGCCCGCGGGGCCCGCC
>NZ_JBHYWP010000129.1:0-2656 GCF_042751845.1 Streptomyces sp. NPDC059398
CCGGCCGCCCCTCACGCATGCCGCTTCCGTACTACCGGACGCCGGTGACCTCGACCGCCGCCAGGTTCTTCTTGCCGCGGCGCAGCACCAGCCACCGCCCGTGCAGCAGATCCGCGGCGGCCGGCACCGCGTCCTCGCCCGCGACCTTCACGTTGTTGACGTAAGCCCCGCCCTCCTTGACGGCGCGGCGGGCCGCCGACCTGCTCGGCACCAGACCCGTTTCGGCGAGCAGTTCCACGACCGGAACGAGCGCGTCGACCCTGGTGTGCGGCAGCTCGGAGAGCGCGGCGCCCAGCGTCGCCTCGTCGAGCTCCGTCAGCTCGCCCTGGCCGAACAGCGCCTTCGACGCCGCGACCACCGCCGCACACTGGTCCGCGCCGTGCACCAGCGTCGTCAGCTCCTCGGCCAGCGAGCGCTGCGCGGCCCGCGCCTGCGGCCGCTCCTCGGTCTGCCGCTCCAGCTCTTCCAGCTCGGCCCGGCTCTTGAAGCTGAGGATGCGGTTGTACGTGGAGACATCGCGGTCGTCCACATTCAGCCAGAACTGGTAGAAGGCGTACGGAGTGGTCATCTCCGCGTCCAGCCAGACGGCACCGCTCTCCGACTTGCCGAACTTGGTGCCGTCCGCCTTGACCATCAGCGGGGTGCCCAGCGCGTGCACCGACGCGTCCGGCTCCAGGCGGTGGATCAGGTCGATGCCCGCCGTGAGGTTGCCCCACTGGTCGCTGCCGCCCTGCTGGAGCGTGCAGCCGTACCGCCGGTAGAGCTCCAGGAAGTCCATCCCCTGGAGCAGCTGGTAGCTGAACTCCGTGTAGCTGATGCCCTGTTCGGACTCCAGACGGCGGGCGACCGAGTCCTTGGTGAGCATCTTGTTCACCCGGAAGTGCTTGCCGATGTCCCGCAGGAACTCGATCGCGGACAGGCCCGCGGTCCAGTCCAGGTTGTTGACCATGACCGCCGCGTTCTCCCCCTCGAAGGAGAGGAACGGCTCGATCTGGGAGCGCAGCCGGCCCACCCAGTTCGCGACGGTCTCCGGGTCGTTCAGCGTGCGCTCGGCGGTCGGCCGCGGGTCGCCGATCTGACCGGTGGCCCCGCCCACCAGCGCCAGCGGCCGGTGCCCGGCCTGCTGGAGCCTGCGGACGGTGAGGACCTGCACGAGGTGGCCCACATGCAGGCTGGCCGCCGTCGGGTCGAAGCCGCAATAGAACGTGACGGGACCGTCCGCGAGCGTCTTGCGCAATGCGTCCTCGTCAGTGGAGAGGGCGAAGAGCCCCCGCCACTTCAGCTCGTCGACGATGTCCGTCACGGGTCTCGCGTCTCCTTCGGTGTGCTGGTACGTACGTTCCGGACCGGAAGTACGTCCCAGAGGTTATACGCCCTGGCTGACGGAGCTCATATTGAAATCCGGGATGCGCAGGGCGGGCATCGCGGCGCGCGTGAACCAGTCGCTCCACTCGCGCGGCAGCGTCCGCTCCGTACGCCCCGCCTCGGTGGCCCGGGAGAGCAGACCGACCGGTGACTCGTTGAAGCGGAAGTTGTTCACCTCGCCGGTGACCTCGCCGTTCTCCACGAGATAGACACCGTCCCTGGTCAGCCCGGTCAGCAGCAGGGTGGCCGGATCGACCTCCCTGATGTACCAGAGGCAGGTCAGCAGCAGCGCCGGACCGTCGTGCCCCGACGCAGCCACCATCTCGTCGAGCGAGCGCTCCCCGCCGCCGTCCAGGACCAGATTGCCGATGGCGGGGGCCACCGGGAGGCCGGTCAGCTCCGCGCTGTGCCGGGTGGTGACCAGGCGCTCCAGCCGGCCCTCGCGCACCCAGTCCGTACGGGAGAGCGGCAGCCCGTTGTCGAAGACCGAGGTGTCGTCGCCCGACGCGTGCGCCAGGACGAAGGGCGCCGACTCCAGACCGGGCTCGGCCGGATCGCTGCGCAGGGTCAGCGGCAGCGCGGAGAGCCGGTCACCGATACGGGTCCCGCCGCCGGGCCGGGAGAAGACCGTACGGCCCTCCGCCGCGTCCCGCGCCGCCGACGACCAGAGCTGGTAGATCAGCAGATCGGCCACGGCGGTGGGCGGCAGCAGCGTCTCGTACCGCCCGGCGGGCAGCGCGACCCGGCGCTCGGCCCAGCGCAGCCGCCGCGCCAGCTCGGCGTCGAGCGCGGCCGGGTCGACATCGGTGAAGTCACGTGTGGCCCGGCCCGCCCAGGCGGAGCGGGACCGGTCGGGGGACTTGGCGTTCAGCTCCAGGGTGCCGTTCGGCTGGTCGTGGCGCAGCCGCAGGCCGGTCGACGTACCGAGGTAGCTGGAGGTCATCTCATGGCTGGCGAATCCGTACAGCTCCCGTCCGCCGGACCGTGCGCGGGCGAAGGACTCGCCCAGCGCCGGTGCGAAGGCGGCGAAGACCGACGAGTCCGTCCCGGCCGGTGGCTCCGTGAAGCCGGGGGACTCGGGCACCCCGCCGACCAGCGGCCGGGCGTCCTCGGCCGGGGCGCCGTCCCGGGCCGCCGCCTCGGCGGCCCGGACCAGCGGGGCGGGGGGGGCCGCGGGCCCCCCCCCGGCCCCCCCGACCCCCCGAGGCGGGCCCGCCCCCGGGGGGTTTTAAACAAAGAGAGCGCGCGCCGAGGTGGGTGGGTTTTGTGCGGGGTGGGGGCGCGGCAGAGA
>NZ_JBHYWP010000129.1:2666-19979 GCF_042751845.1 Streptomyces sp. NPDC059398
GCGGGGGCGCCGGCCGGGCCGCCCGCCGGGGGGGCCCGCACCCGCGGTTCGAGGTCGGCCGCGGTCACCGCCGACCGGGAGACGACACCGGACGCGGTGCCCTCCCTGCCGTCGACGGTGGCGATGATGGTCAGGGTCCGGCCGCGGGTCACGCCGTTGGTCGTCAGCGCGTTCCCCGCCCAGCGGAGATTGGCGCTCGCATGCTCGTCGGCGATGACGACGCAGCCGTCCGCCGTGGAGAGGGCGAGGGCCCGCTCGACGATCTCGTGCGGCCTGCTGCTGCGGTTCGACGGTGTCATCGTCCGGCCTCCTGCGTGGTGTTCAAGATGTTGACGCCCCGGAAGAGGGCGGACGGGCAGCCGTGCGAGACCGCGGCGACCTGCCCCGGCTGGGCCTTGCCGCAGTTGAAGGCGCCGCCCAGCACATAGGTCTGCGGGCCGCCGACCTTCTCCATCGAGCCCCAGAAGTCCGTGGTCGTCGCCTGGTAGGCGACGTCCCGCAGCTGCCCGGCCAGCCGGCCGTTCTCGATCCGGTAGAACCGCTGACCGGTGAACTGGAAGTTGTAGCGCTGCATGTCGATCGACCACGACCGGTCGCCCACCACATAGATCCCGCGCTCGACGCCCCCGATCAGATCCTCCGTCGAGAGCCCGCCGGGATCAGGTTTCAGCGACACATTGGCCATCCGCTGCACCGGCACATGCCCCGGCGAGTCCGCGTACGCACACCCGTTGGACCGGCCGAGCCCCGTCAGCTTCGCGATCCTGCGGTCCAGCTGGTACCCGACCAGCGTGCCGTCCCTGATCAGGTCCCAGGACTGCGCCTCGACGCCCTCGTCGTCGAACCCGACGGTGGCCAGGCCGTGTTCGGCGGTCCTGTCGCCCGTCACGTTCATCACGGGGGAGCCGTACGCCAGCGTGCCGAGCTTGTCGAACGTGGCGAAGGAGGTCCCGGCGTACGCCGCCTCGTACCCCAGTGCCCGGTCCAGCTCGGTGGCGTGCCCGATCGACTCATGGATCGTCAGCCAGAGGTTGGAGGGGTCCACGACCAGGTCGTACGCCCCCGCCTCGACACCCGGTGCCCGCATCTTCTCGGCGAGCAGCTCCGGGATCCGCTCCAGCTCGGTGTCCCAGTCCCAGCCCGTGCCGGTCAGATACTCCCAGCCGCGCCCCACCGGCGGTGCGAGGGTGCGCATCGAGTCGAACTCGCCGCTCCGCGCGTCCACCGCCACCGCGGTCAGCTGTGGATGCAGCCTGACCCGCTGCTGGGTGGTGACGGTACCGGCGGTGTCCGCGTAGAACTTGTTCTCCAGGACGGTCATCAGCGAGGCGTCCGCGTGCGCGACACCGTCCGCCCGCAGCAGCCGCGCCGACCAGTCGGCCAGCAGCCCGGTCTTCTCGTCCGCGGGTACGGAGAAGGGGTCGGTTCCGTACGAGGAGACCCAGGTCCGGTCCGCGTGCACCGGCTCGTCCGCCAGCTCCACCTTCTCATCGGACCCGGCCGCCCTGATCACCCCGGCGGAGAGCTTCGCCATGGCGACCGCCTGCCCGGCCACCCGCGCCGCCGCGTCCATCGACAGGTCGACACCGGAGGCGAACCCCCAGCTCCCGCCGTGCACGACCCGCACGGCGTACCCGAGGTCGGTGGTGTCCGACGACCCGGCGGGCCGGGCGTCCCGCAGCCGCCAGGTCGCGCTGCGGACACGTTCGAAACGGAAGTCGGCGTGGTCGGCGCCGAGCGCGCGGGCCCGGGCCAGGGCCGCGTCGGCCAGGGCGCGCAGCGGCAGCGCGGTGAAGGCTGCGTCGATCGAATGTGGCACGGAGGTCTCCTGTCGTCACGACCGGTCGACCGCATCATGTCGCGCGGACGCGCCCCGCTGCCAGATGCTTTCTGTAGGGACCCGACAGGGTCCGCCGCGCGGCGCTGTCGGAGGCCGATTCCTCCGAAGTGGGGCGGGACCGATAGTTTGCGTGGGTACCACACAGCTATCGAAAGGGTGATCCGTTGAGCCGCTCGGTTCTCGTCACCGGAGGAAACCGGGGCATCGGCCTTGCCATCGCCCGCGCTTTCGCAGACGCAGGCGACAAGGTCGCGATCACGTACCGCTCCGGCGAACCGGCAGCCCTTGCCGAACAGGGGTTCCTGGCCGTCAAGTGCGACATCACCGACACCGAGCAGGTGGAGCAGGCCTACAAGGAGATCGAGGAGAAGCACGGTCCCGTGGAGGTGCTGGTGGCCAACGCCGGTGTCACCAGGGACCAGTTGCTGATGCGGATGTCCGAGGACGACTTCACCGCCGTACTCGACACCAACCTCACCGGCACCTTCCGGGTCGTGAAGCGGGCCAACCGCGCGATGCTGCGGGCCAAGAAGGGCCGTGTCGTCCTCATCTCATCGGTGGTCGGCCTGCTCGGCTCCGCGGGGCAGGCGAACTACGCCGCGTCCAAGGCAGGACTGGTCGGCTTCGCGCGCTCCCTCGCCCGTGAGCTCGGCTCTCGCAACATCACTTTCAACGTCGTCGCACCCGGTTTCGTCGACACCGACATGACCAAGGTGCTCACCGACGAGCAGCGCGCGGGCATCGTCTCGCAGGTGCCGCTCGGCCGGTACGCGCAGCCGGAGGAGATCGCCGCGACGGTGCGGTTCCTCGCATCCGACGACGCGTCGTACATCACTGGAGCCGTCATCCCCGTTGACGGCGGATTGGGCATGGGTCACTGATCACATGAGCGGAATTCTCGACGGCAAGCGCATCCTCATCACGGGTGTGCTGATGGAGTCCTCCATCGCCTTCCACGCCGCCAAGGTGGCTCAGGAGCAGGGCGCCGAGGTCATCCTGACCGCCTTCCCGCGGCCCACTCTCACCGAGCGCATCGCCAAGAAGCTGCCGAAGCCCGCCAAGGTCATCGAGCTGGACGTCACCAGCACCGAGCACCTCGACCGGCTCGCGGACCTGGTCCGGGACGAGCTCGGCTCGCTCGACGGCGTCGTGCACTCCATCGGCTTCGCTCCGCAGGACGCGCTCGGCGGGAACTTCCTCAACACCCCGTTCGAGTCGGTCTCCACGGCCATGCATGTCTCGGCGTTCTCGCTGAAGTCGCTGACCATGGCCTGCCTGCCGCTGATGAGCGAGGGCGGTTCTGTCGTCGGGCTGACCTTCGACGCCCAGTACGCCTGGCCGCAGTACGACTGGATGGGCCCCGCCAAGGCGGCGCTGGAGGCGACCTCCCGCTACCTCGCCCGTGACCTGGGCAAGCAGGACATCCGCTGCAACCTGATCTCCGCCGGCCCCATCGGCTCGATGGCCGCGAAGTCCATCCCGGGCTTCGGGGAGCTCGCGGACGTCTGGAACACCCGTTCCCCGCTCGCCTGGGACATGTCCGACCCCGAGCCGGCCGGCCGGGGCATCGTCGCGCTGCTCTCGGACTTCTTCCCGAAGACGACCGGCGAGATCATCCACGTCGACGGCGGCGTGCACATGATGGGCGCCTGACCGCCCGCACCGTCCGGGAGGCCACGGGCCCGTACCGCTCAGGCCCGTACCGCTCAGGCCCGTACCGCTCAGGAGGCCGCGCGACCGTCGAGGAGACGGCGCGCGGCCTCCGTGCGTTCCGGCGCGACCCGGATCCGTACCCCGTCGAACCCCGGTCCGCGCGTCGCGTCCAGAGCCATCCGGGAGGTCGTGCCGTCCACCGTGGACGACGGGTCGAGGGGGCTGCCCGGCAGACCGTCCACCCGGAAGACGTCCCGGTGCGGCTGGAGATGGGTGGCCACCGCCCAGAGCACCTCGGAGTCCCGGGTGATGTCCACGTCCTCGTCGACCGCGACCACCGTCTTCAGATACGGGTCCCAGCCGAGCAGCCCCAGCATGATCTGCCGGGCCTGGCCCGGCCGGCCCGACCGTATCGCCAGATACGCGTGGAAGTGCGTGCCCGACGTCGGATAGTGCAGCGCGGTCACCTCGGGGAAGCGCTCCATCAGCTTCTGCGCCATCTCCGACTCGCGCGGCACCCGCGCCAGATTGAGATGCTCGGCCGTGCTGCCGCCCACCACGTCCAGGAGCAGCGCGTCCCGGCGGCGCAGCACCCTCTCCACGGTCAGTACGTTGTGGGTCGAGCGGTCCGACGAGTATCCGGAGAACTCACCGAAGGGACCCTCGTCCGCCTCGCGGGCCGGATCGATGAACCCCTCCAGGACCGTCTCGGCGCTCGCCGGGACCCGTATCCCGTACGCGGGAGTGCGCACCACGTCCAGCGGCGCCCCGAACAGGCCGCCCGCCACGCTCCGTTCGTCGGTGCCGGCGCCCACCCGGGCCGAAGCGGCCAGCATGAACAGCGGGTGGGAGCCGATGACCATGGCCACCGGGAGACGTTCGCCGCGCTCCTGCGCCAGTCGCAGCAGCTGCCACAGATGGCCGCGCGAGTGGAGGCTGGTGGCCAGCTCGGTCCCGCTGTGCACCATCGCGCGGTGGTAGCTGAGATTGCCCGAGCGGCCATCGGCGTACGCGGGTGCCTCCGCCACGATGATGCCGTTCGTGATGTACGGGCCACGGTCCGACGCGAAGTGCCGGATCATCGGGAGCGTGCTCAGGTCGGGCCCGGTCACCGAGTCGAGCACCGGTCCGTCCGCCACCACCCGCGGCTCGCACCGGCGGGCCGAGGCCGCCTGGTAGGCGCGGTGCAGCCCGGCGGGCCCGGTGCCGAGCAGCCGGGCGATCCGGCGGCGCGAGGCGAACACATTGGTGACCAGGGGGGTGCCGAGCCCCGCGACGTCCCGGCAGACCACCATCTCGTCCCGGCCGCGCGCCGCCAGTTCCAGGACGAGCGCGGCCACGTCCTCGCCCTCGATCCGCTCCTCGACGGTGAGTACGTCATCGGGGTGCCCGGCCGTGTACCGGGCGAGGAAGTCCCGCAGATCCTGGGAGCCCGGGGGCGGCGCCGCCTCAGTGGTCACAGCAGACCCCCGCATGCTCACGGGCTCCGAACAGCCCGCCCCACTCGGGTGCTTCGACCGTCAGCCCCAGCAGGTCGAGCCCGGTCCTGATCGCCACCCGCGCCCCGTCGTACACCGGTTTCCCCAGCTCCCGTTCGAGCAGCGCGGCCACGGGCGCCACCGGCAGCTCCGTACCGGTCACCACCAGACACTGGGCGTCCGGCGCATCGGCGCCCGCCAGCATCCGCCGCAGCCGCGACACCGGCAGCTCCGCCGCCTCCCGCGCCGTCGCGAGACCCAGCGCGGTCACCGAGACCACCCGGAACCCGGCGGCCAGATAGGTGTCGGCCAGCCGCCCCGCGACCTGCTCGGAGCCCGGCGACACCAGGGCCAGCGAGGTCAGCCGCCGGTGGGCGAGCAGATCGAGCTGGCCCAGTGTGACGGTCGACGCGGGCACACCCGCCACCTCCTCGATCCGGCGCGCCACCGCCCGGCCGTGCGCCGCGCCGTGCAGATCGCTCGAACTGCCGCTCCAGACCACGGCGTCGACAGCCGCGTCGGCCAGCAGAGCCGCCGAGCGGGTCAGCTCCGCGGACTGCGAGGGCGCGATCGCGGGTCCGCACAGCACATCGGGCAGGGCGGTACGGGCGACCGGATGGGCGGCCTCGATGGCGACGGACCGGCAGATCTGGCCCGACCAGCGCTCGACGCCGACGGAGGGGGAGGGAACGAGATGACCGATGCGCCGCATGGCGGCACCTGCTTCCGTACCGGGGCGCCGGGACACCGCGCCCGAGGGGATGTGCGGAGGGAGGGCCGGCCCACTCATGGGGGAGAGGCCGGCCCCGGGACGGCGAAGCGGCGCTCAGGCGCGCGGCGTACCGGCCGCGTCCAGCGAGGCGTAGCTGTCCGTGAGGCGCAGCCGCGCCTCCTCCTGGTCGCGGGGCGGGGGAGTGGGCTTCAGACCCAGCAGCTTCGCCACGTTGTTGCCCAGATACCCCTCCAGGTCCTCCTCCGAGAGGTTCATGCCCTGGGGCGGCGGTCCGCAGAGCACCTCCAGCTCCCGCGCCCACATGCCCGGTTCGTTGGGCGGCGAGTCCGTGCCGAAGACCAGCTGGTGCTTCTCCATCTGCTGGGCGAACTCCACGATCCGCGACTGGAGCAGCCACCCCGACTCGCCGTACACATTGGGCGAGTCGAGGATCATGTAGAGCGCCTCGAAGCAGTAGACGCCGCCGGTCTGCACCCCGAAGTGCCCGAGGATGAAGTTGACGTTCGGGAACTCGCGGATGATCGGATAGAACTGTGTCGGGATCGAGTACGGCCCGTCACCGGTGTGGATCAGGACCAGGACACCCAGCTCGTCGCAGACCCGCAGCACCGGCCGGAGCCAGTCGAGCGCCCGGTCGGGCCGGTAGGCATGCATGTTCGCATGCAGCTTGAGCATCTTGTAGCCGTACTCCTTGACGTGGAACTCCAGCTCCTTGGCGCCGTTCTCCGGCCCGAAGCGCGGGTTGTACATGAAGTTCCCGATGAAGCGGTCGGGGTACGTCGTCACCAGTTCGGTGATGTACGCCATGTAGTCGCGGATGCCCTCACGGCCGCTGCGCATCCCGTCCTGCCAGACGCTGTTGCCGGGCGGGGGCATGATGCAGCCGTAGTCGATCCGGCGGGGCTTGCCGTTGATCATGTACGGGCCGTCCATCATGGCCAGGGTCCGCTCACCGGTGAACGGTTCGCCGTCGTGCCGCCATGCCTGGTCCACGACGTTCGTGGGATGCATATGAGTGTCGATGATCAAGGTGCTGTTCCTTCCCTGCTGGTTCTGGTGGTACGTACGCGGTGCGTGCAGAACCGTCGGGGGACCCGGGGGCGGGCCCGCATCACCTCCCTTCGCTGTCGTCGGGGCCGCTGTGGCCGGGACCGTCGTGGACACGGTCGCCGTGGTCGGGGCCGCCGTCGTCGGGGCCGCTCCCGCCCGGATCGCCCTGGACGAGGTCGGCGGGCCCCACCGGCACCCTGGGCAGGGCGAGGCCGGTGGCGTCGCGCAGCGCGTTGGCGATGGCCGGTGTCGACGACAGGGTCGGCGGCTCGCCCACCCCGTTCAGGCCGTACGGCGAGTCGGGGTGCGGCAGTTCGAGCAGATCGATGGGGACCTTCGGCATGTCCGCGATCGTCGGGATCAGATAGTCGGTGAAGGACGGATTGCGCACCGTGCCGCCCTGGACGCGCAGCTCCTCCATCAGCGCCAGACCGAGGCCCTGGGCGCTGCCCCCCTCGATCTGGCCCTCCACCGCGAGGGGGTTCATCGCCCGGCCGACGTCCTGGGCGGTGGCCAGCTCGACCACCTTGACCAGACCGAGCCCGGTGTCGACGTCCACCACGGCCCGGTGGGCGGCGAACGCGAAGGCGATATGGGCGTCGCCCTGGCCGCGTTCGGGATCGATGGGGAAGGTGCGGCGGTGGTGGTACTCGTACTCCGCCTCGACCGGCCCCTCCGCGAGCAGTGCCTCCAGCGGCCCGTCCCCGCGGGCGGTCAGCTCCTCCCGTACGGCCTTGCAGGCGCCCTGCACCGCGCCGCCGCTCATCCAGCTGATCCGGGAGGCCGACGACGAACCCGCATCACCGACCCGGGTGTCGGCGGGCAGCACCACCACCCGCTCGACGCCCAGCTCGGTCCTGGCGATCTGCGCCTGTACGGTCACGATGCCCTGGCCGCACTCGGCGGCGGCGGTGTGGATCTCGGCCACCGGTTCCCCGTTCACCAGGGCGAGCCGGACCCGGGCCACCGAACGGTCGTCCACCCCGCCGGAGAAGCCGATCGCCTTGACCCCGATGGCATAGCCGACCCCGCGGACCACGCCCTCGCCGTGTGTGGTGTTGTTCAGCCCGCCCGGCCGCGCGAACGCGTCGTCCCCGGTGGGCGGCAGCGGCCGGGCGCGCAGCCGTTCCAGCAGCTCGGCGGCGGGCGCGGGACCGTCCACCGCCTGCCCGGTGGGCAGCACCGTCCCGGTCGTCATGGCGTTGCGGATACGCAACTCCACCGGGTCCATGGCGAGTTCACGGGCCAGCCGGTCGAGGTTGGACTCCACCCCGTAACAGGACTGCACCGCCCCGAAGCCGCGCATCGCCCCGCACGGCGGGTTGTTGGTGTAGACGCAGTAGCCGTCGATCTCGGCGTGCGGTACGTCGTAGGCGCCCGCCGCGAAGTACGAGCCGTTGGCTATGACCACCTGCGAGGTGGAGGTGTAGGCCCCGCCGTCGAAGAGCAGCCGCGCCCTGACGTACACGAGCTTCCCGTCGCGCGTCGCACCGTGCTCGAAGCGCATCCGGGCCGGGTGGCGGTGCACATGGCCGTAGAACGACTCCTCGCGGTTGTAGCTCATCTTCACCGGGCGGCCGGTGTGCAGGGCCAGCATCGCCGCGTGGATCTGCACCGAGACGTCCTCGCGTCCGCCGAAGGCCCCGCCGACCCCGGAGAGCGTCAGCCGCACCTTCTCCGGCGGCAGCCCGAGCGCCGCGCACATCTGGTGCTGGTCGTCGTGGAGCCATTGGGTCGACACATAGACATCGACACCGCCGTCCTCCGCCGGTATCGCGAGGCCCGCCTCGGGGCCCAGGAACGCCTGGTCCTGCATGCCGACCTCGTACGTCCCCGACACGACCACATCGGCGAGCCGCCGGGCCCCGGCCATGTCGCCGTGCCGGATGCGGACATGGCGTACGACATTGCCGGACCTCCCGTCGGCCCGGTGCTCATGGACCAGCGGGCCCCCGCCGCCGAGCGCCCGCTCGGGGTCGGTCAGCGGTTCGAGCACCTCGTACCCGACATCGATCAGCCGCAGGGCGCGGCGGGCCGTCTCCGGGTGGTCGGCCGCCACCAGGGCCACCGGCTCGCCCTGGTAGCGCACCCGGTCGGCGGCGAGCACCGGCTGGTCGGCGACCTTCATCCCGTACAGCGGCCGGCCGGGTACGTCCTCGTGGGTGAGGACCGCGACCACACCCGGCAGCCGGAGGGCGGCCGCGGTGTCCAGCCGCACGATCCGCGCCGAGGGGTGCGGGCTGCGCAGCGTCGCACCCCACACCATCGCGTCGTCGTGCAGATCGGACGCGTACGCGAAGGCCCCCTGGACCTTCAGCCGGCCGTCGGGCCGCAGAACGCTCGCGCCGACCCCCTGCCGGCTGCCGGTGACGGTGCTCACGGGCCCTCACTTCCCTTCTGCTGTAGGGGTTGCGGTGCGGGGTGGTGGGGTGAGGCGGGGCTGTGGCGATGGGCTGTGGTGCGGGTCCGCCGCACGGAGATCAGCGCGTGGGCGCCGGGCGCTCCTGTTCCACCGGGTGTACGGGAGCGGGCCCGCCCTCCGTACGGTCGGGGCCCGGGGCCACCGCCTGGGACAGCCGGATCCGCAGCCGCCTGATGTGGTCGCGGGCCGTGAGTTCGGCCGCGTCCGGGTCGCCCGCGGTCATCGCCTCGAAGATCCGGCGGTGTTCCTCCACGGCCAGCCGGGGGGCCTGGGGGCTGCGCCACAGCGCGTGCAGCGCGAGGTGGGCCTTGCCCTGCACGGTGTCCAGGGCCGCGGTGAGATGGGCGTTGCCCGCGACTTCGCGGATGAGGCGGTGGTAGGCCATGTCCATCTCGGTGTGCGCCTGTTCGTCGTCGCCCGCGGCCACGACCTGCTCGTGCCGCTCCAGGAGGTCGCGCAGCTCGGAGACCCGGGTGGCGTCGAGCCGCTCGGTGGCGAGCCGGGCGGCCAGCCCCTCCATCACCTCGCGGACCACGTACAGCTGGCGCACGTCGTCGACGTCGACCGTGGCGACCACGGCGCCCCGGTGGGCGACATGGGTGGCCAGACCGTCATGGATCAGCCGCTGCACGGCCTCCCGGACGGGGCTGCGGCTGATCCCCAGCTGGGTGGCGAGCGCGGGCACCGAGAGCGCGTCGCCCGGACGCAGCCGGTTGGCGAGCACCGCGCCCTTCAGCTCCTCGTAGGCCCGGTCGGCAAGCAGGCTTCCGGCCGCGACCGGGTTCACTGCTCTCTCCGTCGGCATGCCCCAACTCCCTCTGCGTCGCTCATGGCGCACCGGTGACCAGGTGCCCATGACTCCACTGATGCTCATGAGGCCGGCGACGCCTCGTCCGATGTGCTGGGAATCCCGTTCTCCAGCTGTTCTTCATGTTGCATGTAATCCTCGGGCGGGTCAATGGAGTGCGCAGCCCTCTTCCGACGCCCCGGCAGCCTGAAATGATGGAAGAAGAGGTTGAGCAGCACGGCCATCAGCGTGCCGAGGATGATGCCGCTCTCGAAAAGTGCATGCAGTTGCCGGTCCGGCATCCGGTCAGCGAACTGCGGGAACGCGGTCGGCAGGAAGCCGACCCCGACGCTCGCGGCGACCAGGACCGTATTGCGCTGGTCGGCGAGGTCGGCCTGGACCAGGATCTGCACCCCGACCACGGCGATCGTGGAGAAGAGCACGATCGTGGCGCCGCCCAGCACAGAGGCCGGCATCGAGGAGACGACGGCGCCCACCTTCGGCACCACACCGAGGATCATCATGATCACGCCGGACGCCGCGACGATCCACCGGCTCTTCACCCGGGTCAGCCTGATCAGTCCGATGTTCTGCGAATAGACCGTGCTGGGAAAGGAGTTGAGGAGCCCGGCCGCCACCGTCGCGAGGCCGTCCGCACGCAGGGCCCGGGTCACCTGCCGGCCGTCGACCTCACGGCCGACGATCCGGCCCACCGCGAAGAACTGCCCGATGGACTCCACCGCGATGATGATCATCACCAGTACGACGGAGAGCACCGCGGTCAGTTCGAAACGCGGCGGCCCGTAGTGCATCGGCGCCGCCATGCCCAGCCACGCGGAACCGCCGATCCCGGAGAAGTCGGTCTCCCCGGCGAGCGCGGCCACCACCGTGCCGACGACCAGGCCGAGCAGCACCGCCACCGTGGCCAGGAACCCCCGGGAGAACTTGTGCAGCAGCAGGATCACCAGGAGCGTGACACCGGCGAGCCCCAGATGGACCGGTGAGCCGAAGGTGCGCTGGGAGGGGTCGCCGCCGCCCACCTGCCGGGCCGCCACCGCGAGCAGGGTGATCCCGACGATGGTCACGATGGTGCCGGTGACCAGGGGCGGGAAGAACGCGACCAGCTTGCTGAAGACCGGCGCGATCACGAAGAGCGCGAGCCCGGCGGCGATCACGGCCCCGAAGACGGTCGGCAGCCCGGCCTTCGCACCGCCCGCGGCGAGGCCCACCGATACGAGCGAGGGCACCGCCGTCGTCGACGTGCCCTGCACCACCGGCAGCCGGATGCCGATCCCGGGCAGCCCCACCGACTGCAGCAGGGTGGCGAGACCGCAGGTCAGCAGCGAGGCGTTGACCAGCATCCCGATGTCCCTTGCGGGCATGCCGATGCCCTGCGCGACGAGGAGCGGCATGACGACCGCCCCGGCGTAGAAGGCGAGCACATGCTGGAGTCCGTAGACGGCCAGCCGCCAGAACGCCGGCACGGCCTCCACCGGGTCGGCCTCCACCGGGTCTGCCGCTGCGGGACCGGCCGCCGCCGGATCCGCCTCTGCGACCGGTCCCGCCGCCGGATCCGCCTCTCCGGCCGGTGCCGCCACCGGATCCTCCGGCCGGTCCGTGCTGTCACGGCCCTGAACTGCCTTGCGCGACATGTGCGTTCTCCCTCCACCCGCCCCACGGCGGGGGTTGTTCACTGCGCACGTACGGGGGCCGCGGACGGGCAGCCGACAGGGAAATCGGTACGGGGAAACCGGTACGGGGAAACCGGTACAGGGAAATCAGTGCGGGACATCGGAACAGGGGGATCGGAACAGGGGACCGGGTGCGCGAGGCCGGGGCGCTCAGCGGTTCCAGGGGCGGGTCAGCCCGCCGAACCCGGCACGCTCCACCAGCTTCTCGGACCGCTCCTGTGCCTCCGCGAGCAGCGCCTCCTCGTCCACCAGCGGACAGCGGCCGTCCTCGAAGACGATCCGTCCGTCGACCACGGTCAGCTCCACATCGGAGCCGCGCGACGCGTACACGAGGGTCGAAACCGTACGGTGCAGAGGCACTTGGTGCGGGCGCCCCAGCGCGACCACCGCCAGGTCCGCCGGCGCGCCCGCGGTCAGGACACCGGCCCCCGTGCCCGCGTAACGGGCGCCCTCCCGGGTGGCCAGCTCCAGAGCCTCCTCGCAGCGTGCCGCGGCCGGGTCGAGGGTGTGCTGGCGCTGGCCGAAGAGCGTCTGCTTCATCACCTCGAACATGTCCTGGCGGTGTCCGGCACTGGGCCCGTCGGTGCCGAGCGCGACCACGGCGCCCGCCTCCCGCAGTGCGCGCAGCCGCATCACACCGGACGCCAGATAGGCGTTCGACACCGGGTTGTGGGCGACACCGGCCCCCCGTTCCCCGATCCGGCGGACCTCCGATCCGTCCAGCCACACGGCGTGCGCGAGGGTGGTCCGCTCGTCGAGCAGACCCTCGGCGGCCAGCCAGTCGACCGGCCTGATGCCGTACGCCTCCAGATAGCTCTCCGGATCCTTCGCCCCCTCGCTGCAGTGTGTGTGCCAGCGCGTCCCCGACTCGGCGGCCAGCTCCGCCGCGCCCCTGACCAGGTCCTGGTCCACATAGCTGAGGTTGAGGGGAGCCGGCCAGATCTCCACCCTGGAGCCGGGCGGCCGACGCCGTACGCACTCCCGGGTGAGCTCCAGCTCCTCGGCCACGGAGTACCGGAAGAGTGCGGGAGGCAGCCCCCGTGCGTGCGCCACCGGGGTCCGGTGCCCGATCATGCCGCGGGCCACCGCACCGCGCAGCCCCGCCGATTCGACCGCATCCGCCACCGCGAGCACGGTCTCCGGGTCGGTGGGCGCGTAGTGGTTGTCGATGACGGTGGTGATGCCCGAGCGCAACGCCTCCACCGCGCCGAGTGCGGCCGCGACCCTCGCGTCGTCGGGGGTCACGGCTATCGAGTACGGCCACATGAACTCACACAGCCAGGGCCAGATGGAGAGTCCCTCGCCCAGCCCCCGGGCGAGGGACTGGAAGAGGTGGCTGTGTCCGTCGGTGAAGCCGGGGACGACGGCTCGGCCCCGGCAGTCGACCGTACGGGCCGCCCGCCACGCGGCATCGGTCTCCGCGGCCGGGCCCACCGCCGCGATGCGGTTCCCGGTGATGGCGACCGAGCCCGGCTCGTACACGGACCGCTCTCCGTCCACGGTCAGCACCCGCCCGCCCGACAGCAGAAGATCGCACTCCATGGGACCCCCAGAGGTTCGGTGCCAGTTACGGCATACTCAACATTGCATGTAACATATTGCGACCCCTGTGCATGTCAACGCTTCTCGCGAACCCTTCTCGCGGCACTTCGCCGACCGCCCCGGCTGTCCCACCCAACTCGTGGAACGGGACGAACCACCGCAGACTGATCAGGCCGGGACGCTCCCCGGTCCTTCCGGGGAGGAGGCACGGGTATGCGTTCGATCCGCTACGGGACAGCGGTCCTGCTCGTGGCCTCGGCCGGAGTGGCGGGGCTCGCCGCCCCCACGAGCGTGCAGGCGGAACCGGCCCCCTTCGGCGCCGGGTGTCTCATATCCACCAGGGGCTCGCATACGACAGCCACCTGCCACAACGGATATGTCGGAACCGACCGGATCGCCCTCCATGTCGAGTGCGCCCGGTGGTGGGACATCGACATGGACGGCGCGCCGGCCGACGTCGGACCCGCGCAGAGCGTGCGGCTCACCGGCCGCTGCTGGAAGGAGATCGGCTCGGTCTGGGTGACCCACCGGCGGGTGGACTGAGCCGCCCTCGTGCGGGACGCCCCCAGCCTGACTGCACCAGCCTGACTGCACCAGCCCCTTACACGGAAGCCCCCGGACAAGCGGTGAACGCATGGCTCGCCGCCTCCGTGGCCGCAAGCTCGGCATCCCCGTCCCGGATCGCCCCGACCAGCCGGCTGTGGTCCATGTACCCCTCGGGCCGCAGCTCGCGCCCCACGTCGCCCCGGAGCCAGTGCCTGAGCAGGTCGCCCAGGTCGGCGTAGAGCTCGGTCAGTACGTCGTTGTGCGAGGCGTTCACGATCGCCAGGTGCAGGGTCGCGTCGGCGGCGACGAACGCCTCCGCGTCACCCGCATCCCAGGTCCGCTCGCGCTCCGCGAGCAGGGCGGCCAGCTGCTTCAGATCCCGCTCGGTGCGCCGCTCGGCCGCCAGCCGGGCGGCGGACGACTCCAAGGTCGAGCGCAGCTCCGCCACGTGCCGGGGGTCGGCCGATGCGAACCGGCGGTGCATCACCCCGGCCAGCTCACTGGTGGCGATCACATAGGTGCCCGAACCCTGGCGGATGTCCAGCAGCCCGTTGTGCGCCAGCGCCCGTACCGCTTCCCGGACGGTGTTGCGGGCCACGCCCAGCTGCTCGACCAGTTCGGGCTCGGTCGGGATCCGGGAGCCGACCGGCCACTCGCCCGCGGTGATCTGGTTCCGCAGCTCGGTGATCACCTGGTCGGCGAGTGCGGAACGCCGGGGAGTGTTCAGCGCCATGGTGCTCCTCGTTCGGGGTCGCGTCGGTTGGGGCCGCGTCGGTTGGGGCCGGGGTCGCGCAAGGGGAAACCGGGATTGGACAACCAATCATCCCATGATTCTATGATGTCCTTATGTCAGACGACGAGACGAAGATCCTCGCCCCCGCCACCGAGCCACGCCCCACGGGCGAGCCACACCGGACGACCGGTGACGCGCGCCCGCAGTCCGCCGCGTGGACCGTGAAACTGGTGATGGCCGGGATCGTTCTCGCCGCTGTCAATCTCCGTCCGGCGATCACGAGTCTCGGCGCCCTCCTCGAAGAGGTGCGCGACGGCCTCGGGATGAGCGGCAGCATCGCCGGTGTCCTCACCTCCGTACCGCCGCTCTGCTTCGCCGTCTTCGGTGTCATGTCACCGCGGCTGGCCCGCCGCTTCGGACCGGGCGCCGTCGTCTGCGCCGGAATGGTGGCCATCACCGCCGGGCTGGTGATCCGTCCCTTCGCGGGCGGTACGGCGGGCTTCCTGGCGGCCAGTGCGCTGGCTCTGATGGGTATCGCCGTGAGCAATGTGCTGATGCCCGTGATCGTCAAGCGGTACTTCCCGGACCGCGTCGGTTCGATGACCGGGCTCTACTCGATGGCCCTCGCCCTCGGCACCTCCCTCGCGGCCGCCGTCACCGTGCCGCTGACCGACGGCATGGGCGGCAGCTGGCGGCTGGGTCTCGGGGTCTGGGCGGTGCTGGCCGCCGTGGCCGTACTGCCCTGGATCGCGCTCGTCAAGGACCGCAGCACCACGGCGGCGAACGAGCCGGCCACCGCCGCGGAGGCCCCGGACATCACCGCCGCCGCCCGGCCGGATGCGCCCGCACGGCGGATCACCAGCAGCCCCACGGCCTGGGCCCTCGCCTGCTTCTTCGGCCTCCAGGCCACCGCGGCCTACGTCACCATGGGCTGGATGCCGCAGATCTTCCGCGACGCGGGGGTGTCGGCCGGCACGGCGGGGCTGCTGCTCGCCGTCACGATGGTGATGGGCGTGCCGCTGGCCTTCGTCATACCGAGGCTGGCGAGCCGGATGAAGCACCAGGGCCCCATCGTCGTCGCCCTCGGCGCCTGCGGGCTCGCCGGTTACGCCGGTCTCTATCTGGCCCCTTCCGGCGGCGCCTGGGCCTGGGCGCTGCTGCTCGGCATCTCCAACTGCTCGTTCCCGCTGGCCCTCACGATGATCGGCATGCGCTCCCGGAGCGGCGCCGGGGTGGTCAGGCTCTCCGCGTTCGCCCAGTCCGCGGGCTATCTGATCTCCATCCCGGGCCCGCTTCTCGTCGGTGTCCTCTACCAGCACAGCGGTGGCTGGGGGCTGCCCATCGCGCTGATGGCCGGCCTGATGGTGCCGCAGATCGCCGTCGGGATCCTCGCCGGGCGGGACCGGACGATCGAGGACGAATCCTGAGATGCGAGACTGACCCCATGCCAGTGCTCGAACCGAATCCCCCGAACGGTCAGAAGAAGCTCCTGCTCACGCTCGGAGCCATGCTCGCGGTCACGGTGATCGTCGCGATCATCGCCACGCTCGCCTCGCCCTGACCCTCCCACCGCCCGGCCCGGCGCCCCGGCCCGACCTTCCGGCCGGGCGTTCCGGCCGGAAGGTGGTGCTGGCCCCACCATCCCTTAGGGGGCCAGGGTCAGGGTGAAGTAGGTGGGTCACCGGATGGGAGAGCGCGCCCGCACTCCGTAGGTTCAAGGACAACAGTCACCGCGAACCTCATGGAGGCGGCCATGCCGGCCCGTCCGCACACCACCGGCCCCCACCACGGACCCGCGCAGAGCGGTATCGACGTCCGGCTGCCCTGGTGGGCCGTCGCGCTGCCCGCGCTGGCCTTCGCCGTTCTGCTGCTGCTCATCAGCGCGCCGGGGCAGGCGCATACGGGCACCGGCGAGGCCACCGTCACACGCGTCCTGGAGCGCATCCAGCAGAGCCTGCCGCTGTAACCGTGGTCTTCCCGCCGTAGCCGTGGCCTTCTCGCTGCAGCCGTGGTCTCCCGCTCCGGCACTGCCCGGCCACCGTGGCCCGGCCCCGTTCACCCGTGCCGGGGGAGCCTCCCCAACTCCCTGCGCCCGATGGTCCGATCCATGCGAAGCTGGATTGTATGAGCGCCGTTGTGTCATCCGGGGAAACACCCCCCGGAGCCCCTGAGTCCCGCAGGATTGTCCTTCTCCGGCACGCGAAGGCCGACTGGCCCGAGGTGTCGGACCACGACAGGCCGCTCGCCGACCGCGGCCGTCTGGATGCAGCGGCCGCCGGCAGCTGGCTCGCATCGCACGAGCCGCAACTCGGCCTGGCTCTCTGCTCCACCGCGGTCAGAACGCGTGAGACCTGGAAACTCGCCGTCCAGGAGCTGCCGGACCGCCCGCGGACCGTCTACGAGGAGCGGCTGTACGAGGCGTCCCTCGGCGAACTGCTCGCGCTGCTCAACGAGATCCCCGACGACGTGGCCGAAGTCCTGGTCATCGGCCACAATCCCGGTACGCACGCGCTCGCCGACGCACTGGCGGGCGAAGCGGAGGGGGACGCGCTGGCCAGGATGAACCGCAGCGGTTACCCGACCGCGGGGATCGCCGTCATCGAGTTCAGCGGTCCGTGGAAATCCGTCGAGCACGGCGTGGGCACCCTGACGTCCTTCTGGGCCCCGCACGAATAAGGCCAGGCCCCCGTACGCGTACGTACGGCCGCCGCCGCCCCCCGCCCGCCCCCGCCGCCGGCGCCCCCGCCGGGGGGCGCGCCGCGGGCCGGCTCGCCGCCGCGGCGGCCGGTCTCGGCGCCGGCGAAGACCGGCTGCTCACCGGAGTCTGCGACGTACGGG
>NZ_JBHYWP010000130.1:0-3536 GCF_042751845.1 Streptomyces sp. NPDC059398
GTTCCGCACCAGTGGTGCGGAACGCGCCCCGTAGGCCAGGCCGGCGTCAGCGCAGCGCGGCTGCCGCCTCGGCGACGGCCTGATGCGTCGAGTTGTCGTCCGGAGCCGGTGTGTCCGTGTCCTCCGGGACTCCGGCGTCCTTCCTGCGGCCCAGATGGTTGAAGGCCAGATTGAGCACGATGGCCACCACACAGCCGGTGGAGATGCCCGAGTCGAGCACCACGAGTACGTTCTTCGGGAACGCGTGGTAGAAGTCCGGAGCCGCGATCGGGATCAGGCCGATCCCCAGCGAGGTCGCGACGATCAGCGCGTTCTCGCCCTTCTCCATCGCCGCGCCGGCCAGCGTCTGGACACCGCTCGCGGCGACCGAGCCGAAGAGCACGATCCCGGCGCCGCCGAGTACCGGCAGCGGGACGAGCGCGATCGCCGACGCGGCCATCGGACAGAGTCCCAGCAGGATCAGGATCCCGCCGCCGGTCGCCACCACATACCGGCTGCGCACCTTCGTCATCGCCACCAGGCCGATGTTCTGCGCGAAGGCGCTCGCCATGAAGCTGTTGAAGAACGGGCTGATCAGACTGCTCATGGTGTCGGCACGCAGGCCGCCCTCGATGGTCCGCTCGTCGGCGGGCCTGCCCACCACCTTGCCGAGCGCCAGCATGTCGGCGGTCGACTCGGTCATACAGACCAGCATCACGATGCACATCGAGATGATGGCGGAGATCTCGAACTGCGGGGCGCCGAAGTGGAAGGGCGTCGGGAAGCCGACCGGGTCGGCGTTGCGCATCGCGTCGAAGCTGGTCATGCCCATCGGTATCGCCACGACCGTACCGATCACGAGACCGAGCAGGATGGCGATCTGCTGGAGGAAACCGCGGAGCAGTTTCCGCAGGCCCAGCACGATCACCAGGGTCAGGGCGGCCATGCCGATGTTCTTCATGGACCCGTAGTCCGCCGCCCCCTGGGTGCCCTGCGACCAGCCGAAGGCGACCGGCAGCAGCGAGACCCCGATGAGGGTGATGACGGTGCCGGTGACGACCGGCGGGAAGAATCGGAGCAGCTTGCTGAAGTACGGGGCGAGTATGAAGCCCAGCACGCTCGCCACGATGATGGCGCCGAAAATCACGGCGATGCCTTCGTGTCCGCGGCCCTTCCCGATGGCGATCATCGGGCTGACACCACCGAACGAGACACCGTTGACGAACGGCAGCCGGGAACCGACCCGCCAGAACCCGAGGGTCTGGAGCAGGGTGGCGATACCCGCGGTGAAGAGACTGGCCCCCACGAGGAAGGCGGTCTCCTTGGCGCTGAGCCCCACGGCGGGGCCCACGATCATGGGCGGGGCGACAACTCCCGCGTACATGGCGGCCACATGCTGGAGGCCGCTGCTGAACATCTTGACGGGCGGGAGGACTTCGTCGACCGGATGCTTCGCGGAGGTCTCTCCCGGTTCCACTGAGGTGGTGCCGGGGCCCGTGGAGATCTCCCCGGGCGCTCCGGACGATTCGGTGTCGGCGGCTGTTTCTGCTGCATCAGTGCGAAACCTGGGCTCGGCGGCCACGGCGGCTCCTCCGGTCGGGTACACGTCGGCGGTGACGTGGGTGTCAGGGAGGTGGTGCGGAATGCAGGTGCGGCTGCGGGAGGGGTAGGGCGGTGCTGCTGCGTTACTGAGGTCGTTACGGGGTCGGGTACCGGGCGGGGCACGGGGGTTCCGGTGAGGGCTTCCGGGTACGTCACCGCCCCGGAGGGCGTATGCACTCTGGGCACACACCCCCCGGTCACGGCTGCCGTGAACCCCGCTCGGGTTCGCGGCCGCCGGCCGGGGACCGTCCTCCCCGGCCGGAGCTTGTCGGACGTCAGGCCCGCGCGGCGATCTGCGCCAGGCGCCGGGCCTCGTCCCGCGTGGAGCGGGCGATGGCGTCCTCGTCCACCGTGGTCAGGTGGTTGTCCTCGACGACGGGCTTGCCGTTGACGAGGGAGAGCGTGACGGGGGCCGCGGCGCCGAAGACGAGCGCGGTCACCGGGTCGGCGATGGAGGCGTGCGCGAGGGTGTCCATCTTCCACAGCACCAGGTCGGCGAGCTTCCCCGGTTCCAGTGAACCGATCTCCGCGGCGCGGCCCAGGACCTGGGCACCACCGTACGTACCGAGGCGCAGCGCCTGCCGGGCGTTGAGCGCGGCTTCGCGGTGGGCGCCGAGGCGGTTGATGAGCAGGGCGTTGCGCAGCTCGGTGTGCAGCTCGCCGGACTCGTTGGACGCGGTGCCGTCGACCCCGAGGCCGACCGGTACACCGGCCCTGAGCATGTCGGGGACGCGGGCGATCCCGGCCGCCAGACGGGCGTTGGAGGACGGGCAGTGGGCGACGCCGGTCCCGGTGCGCGCGAAGGCGGCGATGTCGGAGTCGTTCATGTGGACGCAGTGCGCCATCCACACGTCGTCACCGAGCCAGCCGGTCGACTCGAAGTAGTCGGTGGGGCCCATCCCGAACAGTTCCTTGCAGAACTGCTCCTCCTCGACGGTCTCGCTGCCGTGGGTGTGCAGGCGCACGCCCTTGCGGCGGGCCAGTTCGGCGCCCTGCTTGAGCAGTTCGGTGGAGACGGAGAAGGGCGAGCAGGGGGCGACGGCGACCTGGGTCATCGCGTCGAAGGAGGCGTCGTGGTGCTGGTCGACCGTCGCCTCGGTGGCCGCGAGCGCGCCCTCCAGGGTCTCGACGGCGAAGTCCGGGGGCAGCCCGCCGTCCTTCTTGCTGCGGTCCATCGAGCCGCGGGCCAGCGTGAACCGTACGCCCATCTCGGCGGCGGCGCCGATGACGGCGCTCGACAGGTCGCCGGAGCCCTCCGGGAAGACGTAGTGGTGGTCCATCGCGGTGGTCACGCCGCCGCGGGCCATCATCGCGAGGGAGCCCTGCGCGGCCGAGCGGACCATCTGCTCGTCGATGCGCGCCCAGGTCGGGTAGAGCGCGACGAGCCAGTTGAAGAGGTTGTGGTCGGTGGCCACACCCCGGGTGATCCACTGGTAGAAGTGGTGGTGGGTGTTGACCAGACCTGGGGTCACCAGATGTCCGGTGCCGTCGATCCGGCGTACGACGCCGGTGAGTCCGTCGGGGGCCTTGCCCGCGCCGACGGATTCGATGCGGTTGCCGGCGACCACGACATGGCCCGATGCGTACTCGGTGTCGTGGGCGTCGACCGTCGCGATGGCTACGTTCTCAATGACCGTGCGCGCGGCTGCCGTTGCTGCCATCAGGATTACCTTCTCTCGCAGTGGCGATATGGGCACGGCAGGACCCCAGGAGGATTTGAGTGCCGCAGCCGCGTGGCTCCGGGTGCCGAAGTAGGTGAAGTGAGGTGAAGTGCAGTGCAGTTGTGGTGTCCGGTCCGGTACGCCGCCGCCGGCTGAGGCGGCCGGCGGCGGGGGACCCCCCGGGGTGAGATGTTTGTGAATGCGACCCGGAATCCGGGCGCTGCGCCGTCCGCCACGGAGGTCGGCGCCATGAGCCCGAAAGGGGGGTGGGCCCCGGAGTTTAACACGGTGTGG